>CALXGF010000180.1 GCA_944387735.1 uncultured Oscillospiraceae bacterium | reverse complement strand
AAATAGCAATGTCGTTATATCTTGTCATATTGTTCCTCCAAATCCATAGACGGCCGTCCCCCCCTCTCATTATGTTTAACGTTCTAGCCCGCATAAGTCTGCAAAAAAATAAAAAAATTATAGCATTTCTGGTTTTTAAATTAAACAGCCCCGTCTCTGTGTACGCCTGATGCGCACATAGTCCGGGGCTTCATCCCCTCCGTAATCACAAGTCCGAAGCCATACCATGGGCTTCGGACTTGAAAGGAGCTGCGACAGAATGAGTGAGAAGCGGCGTTTACTCTGAAAGAAAAAACGTCGCTGCGAACGATATGGCGTCCGCAGCGACGGGCGGAATGCGCGCACTCTGTCTTTTTTGCCGCAGGCATAAAAAGTAGTAGCATGGCGGCCCTCGCCTATTCTATCAAACCCCCAAGGCCGAAGCCCTGCGCTGCAGGGCTTCGGACTTGAAAGGAGCTGCGACAGAATGAGCGAGAAGCGGCGTTTACTCTGAAAGAAAAAACGTCGCTGCGGTGTTATCATGTGATTTCACAAATTCAGAGCCACACATCGTGTGGCTCTAAATTTGAAAGGAAGAGCAGCGGAATGAGCGCACTCTGACTTTTTTGCCATGGGCATAAAAAGTCAGAGCAAGCGATATGTAGCTTGCTCTGACGTGGTGGAGCGGGGTACGGGAGTCGAACCCGCCTAGCCAGCTTGGGAAGCTGGAGTAATACCGATATACCAACCCCGCATTTTCAATGCCCGGTAATTATAACATAGTGAACCGGAAATTTCAATAGCTAATAATTAAAAGCCGCCGACGCCATTCTCCCCCATGTTCCTCGGTCCGGGGTTTAAAATATGGCTGCCGGCGGCGGGTTGATAAGGCGCATCACGGCCGTATGCAATAGGGATACCCGCCTCATATGAAAAGGCCGGGGGCGCAGGGCTCCCGGCCTTGGTTCATTCATTTACTCTTCGGGGCTGAACTGATCCTTGCCTACGCCGCAAAGTTCGCAGGTGAAGTCCTCGGGCAGGTCTTCCCATTTCACGCCGGTCTCTTCCTCGTCGTAGACCCAGCCGCATACGTTGCACACATATTTCATGGTTTTTACCTCCTGAATAGATTTATTTTTCAGCTTTTGATTACTTGAAGTAGCGGTTCAGCAGGCCCTCAAAAGCCTTGCCGTGGCGGGCCTCGTCACGGGCCATCTCATGTACGGTGTCGTGGATAGCGTCCAGATTGTACTTCTTGGCCAGCTTAGCCAGCTCGAACTTGCCTGCGGTGGCGCCGTTCTCGGCCTCAACACGCATGGCCAGGTTCTTCTTGGTGCTGTCGGTGACTACCTCGCCCAGGAGCTCGGCAAACTTGGCTGCATGCTCGGCCTCCTCAAGACCGGCCTTCTCCCAGTACATACCGATTTCGGGATAGCCTTCACGATGGGCCACCCGAGCCATAGCCAGGTACATACCGACCTCGGTGCACTCGCCCTCGAAGTTGGCCTTCAGACCGGCAATGATCTCAGCCTGGACCTCGGCGGGAACATCGGCGCCAAACTGCTTACCGACGCCTACCACATGCTCGGCAGCCCAAGCCATGCCTTCCTTCATCTCGGTGAACCTGGAGCCGGGGACCTTGCACTGGGGGCAGAACTCGGGGGGAGTGTCTCCCTCATGAACATAACCGCATACGGGGCAAACCCATTTCTTCATAGTAAATTTCCTCCTGATAATAAATTAATATCTGGTGTAATGATTATATATTTTCATTGCAGCTTTTGCAATAAAAAACTAAAATTTGTCAGCCGGCCTGAGAAATGCGGCAGCCGCTGCACAGTCCCCTTATAGTCAGGGAACATTCCTCGGCAATAAAACCGTATTCTCTGTCCAGTTCTCTGCAGCTCTCCGCCACGGCCTTGGGCAGCTCCATGTCCATGACCTTGCGGCAGCGTCGGCAGACGAAGTGGGCGTGGGGGGCAGTGTCGGCGTCATAGCGCTCCTGGCCCGCTACCCGGCATACGCTCACCGCCAGGCCCTCCTCGGCCAAAACACCCAGGTTTCGGTACACGGTGCCCAGGCTAAGCTCCGGGTAATCGGCCTTAAGCTGCTGATAAAGCATCTCAGCCGTAGGGTGCTCTTTGGTGGCGCAGAGAGCCTCCAGTATGGCCTGGCGCTTTCTGCTGTTCTTCCTTTTGTTTTCCATGGGCACCTCAAATTAATAATGATTCTTATTACTGAAATTAATATAGCACAGCTACCAGGATTTGTAAAGGGGTTTTTGAAAAAATTTTTTTAGATTTTTCCCGGCCTTTACTCCAGCGCCTGGGGCTGTTCCACCAGTTGAGCCAAAGCCGGGGCGGCGGCATTACCGAAAAGCCGTATAGCCGCCAGGGCCTCCTGGAGAGTGTTGCCGTTGCTTCCCACCTCCACTATCATGGAGCCGGGGCACAGCTGCTGATTATAGCGTTCCCGCACCAGGGACACCGGGCGCATCAAGGTTGGGTGCCTTGCATTTACGGAGTTTTGCAGGTACAGGGCCATGGCCAGGTTTTGCCGCCAGTTTGGGTGTTCCAGTCCGCTCTCGTCTGTGCCCACCAGCAGCATTATCTGGCTGGCCACTACCCCGTCCTCTTCCGCCATGGTCTTATATACCACATCGTCGGTGCCCAGGGCATCCCTGTGTATATCCAGCACGATCTTTATACTGGGATAGTCCCTCAGGTATTGCTCTATAGCCTGACCGGAGCGGGTGTAGGAACCGGTATAGCTTGGGTAGTCGTAAATACCCCGGTCATGGATGACGTTCAGTCCCGACTCCTGGAATATCTCCGTCAGTTCGTCTCCGATACGTACTATATTGAATTCCGTATTTTCGGTGCGGTTTGTGTCGCTGGGCTCATATCGGTCCAGCCCCGCCTGGGTGTAGGCTTCGCTGGAGTGGGTATGTATAATCAATATTTGCGGCTCTCCGGCAGATAAGCTGACGCCTGGGCCGTCGGCCACTATCTGGGCGGCGTCCACCCAGTATTGAGTGGCGTTGTTTATTGTCAGTCCTCCGTCTATAGTTGTCTCCATTATTTCCATGCCTTCCTCCGGTTCCGGCTCCTCAGCCGCCTCTTCCGGATACATAAGTTCCATTTCCGGCAGACCGGAGCCGGCTTGTTCTGCCATAGCCGTTATTTTCTGTACAGGCTCCGCCGTGGCGCTGACGCTCAGGCTCAGGGCGGAAGCCGCCGTCGGGCTCTTCAGATTGTCCGACACCACAAGTACGTTTTTCATTCTCCTGTCTCCAAGACTCTCTTGCAGGGCCTTTCCTATACGCTCCCCCGCCCCGCTCACAGCCAGCATATACATTATCATCGTCACGCAGCCCAGGGCCGCCAGTCTTCTTGCCGTCCGCATCCACTCACCCGTCCTCTCATAAGTTTATACATATAAAGTTATGAGCCTCGCACTCCGGATATCATGGCCACTTGAAAAAAGCTCCCGCCCATGTTATCATTGGCAGGATAAAAAGCGAAAGGAACCGACAGGATATGAAGTTTCAGTATAGACCTCGGGGCGTATGCTCCCAGCTTATGGACATAGAGGTGGAGAACGGCCGCATAGTGGACGTGAGCATCATGGGCGGCTGCCCCGGCAATCTTCAGGGCATATCCCGGCTTTTAAAGGGCATGAGCGTGGACGATGCCATAGAGCGCATGGAGGGCATCCGCTGCGGTATGAAGAGGACCTCCTGCCCGGACCAGCTGGCCCAGGCCCTCAAGCAGATGCGGGATGAGGCTCAGGCATAAGGCCGCTGCGGCGGCGCTGCTGGCGATTTTGCTGTGCCCCTGGCTCTGGGGCTGCCGGCAGCAGGAGCCTGATAATAAGCCGGACCCTGCCGCCCAGGAGCTGAGCCTGCCCAGGGAACACCCGGAGCCCGGCTATGAGCAGTTTCCCGTATATTTTGACGGTCTGCTCATGGACCAGGGCTGTGTCCGGGATGGAGAGCTGTACCTCAGCCCCGGAGAGATATGCAGCTATCTGGATATGGACTGGAGCTGGAAGGGTGATGAAGGCTCCTTCACTCTCAGCCTGGCCGGAACGGATTTCACCGGCAGCAGCGATGTGGAGTATCTCAGCGGCAACGGCAGATACTTTTACGCCCCCCAGGGCTGGTTTACCGCCGGTGATAAGCTGTATCTCCCCTATGATCTCCTCTGTCGCTTCCTCTGTCTGGATGCGGAGTTGGAGGCAGACGGCGGCCTGTATATATCAAGCCTCAACGCCCGCCTAATACCCGGCGGCGAGGACTACTATGATTTGAACTATCCCAGCGAGGAGCTGTTTTGGCTCAGCCAGATAATCCATGCCGAGGCCTGGCAGCAGCCCTTGGCGGGTCAGATCGGCGTGGGCAATGTGGTGATGAACCGGGTGGATAGCCCGGATTTCCCCGGCACCGTCTTTGATGTGATATTTGACATGGACCACAACATCATCCAGTTTGAGCCCATATCCAACGGCAGCGTCTATTCCCAGCCAGACGAGATGGCCAGGATAGCCGCCTGTCTGTGTCTGGACGGCTACAACACTGTGGGAGACAGCCTTTACTTTGTAAATCCCTCCTATGGCAGCGGCTGGTTCGACTCGAGCTTGGACCTGACCGTGACAATCGGCGACCACAATTTCTATTCAGTCCGAGGTGCCTGACCATGCTTGAAGAACTGCTCCGCTCCGGCTTTGAGTCCCTGGGCCTCAGTCTTGATTCCCAGGCTCTGGAGAGATACCGCATATACTACGAATATCTGGAAGAGATGAACAAGGTCATGAACCTCACCGCCATATCCGGCGAGGAGGATGTTGCCCTGCTCCATTTTCTGGACTGTGTCCAGCTTATGAAAGCGGGTTCCTTTGCCGGCCGGCGGGTTATCGACGTGGGCACGGGAGCGGGCTTTCCCGGTCTCGCCCTGAAAATAGCATGCCCGAATATGGACCTGACCTTGCTGGACAGCCTGGATAAGCGCATAGGTTTTTTGAAGAACTGCTGCCTGAAGCTGGGCTTTGAGGACGTGGAGTGCATACACGCCCGTGCGGAAGAGATGCCCCAGGGCTATCGGGAGAGCTTTGACTTTGCCCTGTCCAGAGCCGTAGCCCGTCTGAATGTGCTCAGCGAGCTGTGCCTGCCCTATGTGAAGAAAGGCGGAGCCTTCATCGCCATGAAGGGCAGCGAGCTGGACCAGGAGCTTGGGGAGGCGGAAAAGGCTTTATCTCTCCTGGGGGGAAAGCTGGAGCAAAAGCAGGACTATACTATTCCCGGCAGCGATGTGACCCACAGTCTGCTCATCATCCGCAAAGCGTCGGCAGGCCCTATCAAGTATCCCCGCCGCTGGGCCCAGATAAAGAAAAGTCCTCTGTGAGCCGGCTTGGAATGTCGGCTGGAAATAAAGGCCCTTAAAAAAGCCGTAGCTGCATTTCACCATCAAATGCAGCTACGGTTTTTTTCTTTTATCCTTTTTTATTTGCTCTCCAGTATGATGTCTCCCAGCTCCTCAGCTGTGTCTGCAATGGTCGAGGCTCCAAGACTCTCCAGCTTTTCTCTGCCCATGAAGCCCCAGGCCACGCCTATGCAGTCTATTCCGGCGTTTTTGGCCGTGTTCAGATCCACGTCCATGTCTCCCACGTATACGCTCTCTTCCCTTCTCACGCCCATTCTCTCCATGGCGGAGAGGACGGCGGAGGGATCGGGCTTGCAAGGTATGCTGGGTCCCGTACCAACAGCCAGCTCCAGGAGTCCGGGAAAATGTCTTTCCGCCAGGACCTTCACCGCAGGCTCCTGTTTGTTGGATATCACCGCCAGCTTTATTCCCATATTTTTCAGCCGTTTCATCAGCTCCCTTATACCTGGATACGGGGCTGTCTTTATCTGGCAGTGGGCGTCGTAATATTCCTCATAGAAGTCCTGGACCTGACGGCACAGATCCTCGGGAGTACCCTCAGCCACAGAGCGTCTGACAAAATATGCCGGGCCTTTCCCAAGGAAGGTTTTCAGCTCCCGCTCCTCTCTCTCCGGCATATTGAAATGGCGCAGGCTGTAGTTCATGCCGTCCGCCAGATCTCCCAGAGTATTCAGCACCGTGCCGTCCATATCAAAAAGTACCGCCTTGTACATTGTCTGCCTCCATTGTCTCCGGGTCCTGGCCCGGATTTTTAAGAAAATAATAATTTGCCTTTGACCTCTGCCTATAATATAATGATGTTGTAATATTTTCAAGGGTAAAAGAATATGAAAAAAATTCTTATGTCCGCCGCAGCCTGTGCTGCGGCACTGATCGTTTTCTTAATATACCTGAAATTTGAGCAGGGCGGGCAGCAGCGTCTCAGTCTGTGGTATGTGGAAGAATATATATCCGCCGCCGCCATGGAGGACTTGGCCGAGGGTTATGCCGGGCAACGTGGGCGGGAGGCTTGCGAATTATCTCTCCGCAGCTTTTCCAGCGAAGAAGAGCTGGCCGCCGCCTTTGAGCAGGAGCAGCCGGATCTGCTTATGTGCAGCTATGCCCGTGCTGCCAGTCTGGGCAGCCGCGGCCTGCTGGGGGAAGTGGAGCTGGCAGCCGGGGACTACCTGCCGGCAATAGAGGAAGCCCTGCCCTTTGCCGGGCGCAGCTTTTTCCCCTTGGGCTCTCGTGTGCCTGTCCTGGCCTATAATCCGGCTGTTCTGGATGAGGCGGGAATATCCCCGGAGTTTGAAAGCTTTGAGAGTTTTATGGATACGGCGGGAGAATACAGGGAAAAGACCGGCGCCCCCTTTTTCTCCGCCGAGAGTCTCTCTCCTCTTCTCTGCGCCTTGTGCGGCTCTCTGGGCTATGAACTAAAGGGTGAGCCGGAGCTGGACGGCATGGACGAGGATTTTCGCTATGTGTATAATTATCTGGCCTCCGCCGCCATTGAGGGCAGCTTTCTTCCCCCCGGAGAGGGCAGGCTTGAGCTGGCCGCAGGCGGGCTTTTGCCCTGCGCTGTTTTGGACAGTCCTTCTTCCTCCGGGCTGCCGGAAGGGCTGAGCTATGCCCCGCTGCCCTTGCCTAAGGGCGGGGAGACTGTATATGTGCCGGAGATATTGGGCTTTGCCGTCACCGGGGCCAACACCTACGCTCTGCCCGGAGTCCGGGATTTTGCCCTTTGGCTGAGAGATTACTTCTCAGCTGAGGATGCTCTGGAACTGGGGCTGATACCCGCCTCTCCACTGTCGGAGGCGGAGACATCTTCCGGTCTGGACAACATCCTCATTGAGTCCTGGCACAATAGCGAAGCCCTTGTATATCCCCCCCTGGGAGATTTCTTTGATAACCGCCGCAATATGGAAACGCTCCTTGGACATGCTCTTGATTTGCTGTACTGAATAATGTATAATTAATTTATGGAAACATCTTGAATATCTGGCAGGCCGCTGCCCTTAAAAGCGGCAGAATGGAGATAAACATGGAAGGATATAGAATTCTTGAGATCAAGAAAAGCGTCTTTGAAAACAATGACCGGGAGGCCGAGCGGCTGCGGCAGGAGCTGAAGAGGGACAAGGTCTTTCTTCTCAACCTCATGTCCTCCCCCGGCTCCGGCAAAACCACTACTCTGAAGGCCACCATTGCCGCTTTGAAGGATGAATTTCGCATCGGCGTCATGGAAGCGGACATTGACTCCGACGTGGACGCCGCCACTATAGAAAAGACCGGGGCCAAGGTCATCCAGCTCCACACCGGCGGCATGTGCCACCTGGATGCGGGCATGACCCGTCAGGGCCTGGAGGGCCTGGGGGTAGAGGATGTGGACTTTGCCATATTGGAGAACGTGGGCAATCTGGTTTGCCCCGCCGAGTTTGACACGGGCTCATCCAAAAACGCCATGATACTCTCCGTCCCCGAGGGGGATGACAAGCCCCTGAAATACCCCCTGATGTTCTCTATCTGCGACGTGCTGTTAGTGAATAAGATAGACGTGCTGCCCTATTTTGATTTTGACCTGGAAGCCTGCAAGAAGTACGTCTGGAAGCTCAACCCCAAAATGAAGATCATCCCCATCTCCGCCCGCACCGGCGAGGGAATAGACGAGTGGGCCAGCTGGCTCCGGGAGCAGATAAAGGCCTGGAATTCCTGAGTTCTAATGTGGGGCTGAGATATTCCCCGCCGTCATTTTTCATTTATTTCAGAACTTCACGGCCCGGTAAAAAATGTACTCAAAGTACAATATCGTAAAAACTGCGGCGGAAAAACCGCCGCAGTTTTCTGTCTTTTTATCTTAGCTCTCCCCAAAAGCTTCCAAGCCTGTTTATAAAAACTCACGGCCCCGGCATATAATGCCGGGGCCGTAGTCATTTTTCTTGTCTTTTCTTTTCGGGCAGAGCTTATTTCTTCTGGACGTACTTCAGGCAGTC
>CALXGF010000179.1 GCA_944387735.1 uncultured Oscillospiraceae bacterium | reverse complement strand
CGTCGCCGGTGTTGGCATGGCGGCCGAAGATGATATGGCCTGACTGCTCGCCGCCGATAATGTGGCTGTTCTGGCGCATATTCTCCGCCACATACTTGTCGCCCACGGCAGTCTTTTCATAGCCTATGCCCAGGCTGTCCAGGGCCTTGTACAATCCCATGTTGGACATTATGGTGGTGACTACCTTGGAATCGCCCAGGATGCCCTTGTCCTGCATGTATTTTGCGCAGACATACATGATATGGTCGCCGTTCACCACCTTGCCCTTCTCGTCCACGGCCAGGCAGCGGTCGGCGTCTCCGTCAAAGGCAAAGCCCACGTCCAGGCCGTTGTCCAGCACGAACTTCTGCAGCTGGCCGATGTGGGTGGAGCCGCAGTCAACATTGATGTTCAGGCCGTCGGGCCGGTTGGAGATAACATAGGTGTCGGCGCCCAGGGCGTCAAAGACGCTTTTGGCCATCTGCCAGGTGCTGCCGTTGGCGCAGTCCAGGCCGATCTTGAAGTTTTTGTAGGAACGGGTGGCCAGAGAGATGAGGTAGCCTATGTAGCGGTTGCGGCCGGCGGCGTAGTCCACGGTGCGGCCTATGGCGTCCCTCTGGGCATAGGGCAGGTTCTCGTCGGAGTCCAGGTATGCCTCGACGCCGTCCAGCAGGCTCTCCTCCATTTTCTCTCCGTCGCCGTTAATGAGCTTTATGCCGTTGTCGTGATAGGGGTTGTGGCTGGCGGAGATCATAATGCCGCAGTCAAAGTCATCGGCTCTGGCGATGTAGGACACGCTGGGGGTGCTGGTGACGTGGAGCAGGTAGGCGTCCGCCCCGGAGGCGGTGAGTCCGGCGCAGAGAGCCGACTCAAACATGTAGCTGGAGCGGCGGGTGTCCTTGCCGATGACTACTTTTGCCTTGTGGTCCCGGCTGTAGTACCAGCCCAGATAGCGCCCTATCTTAAATGCATGGTCCACAGTGAGGTCGGCGTTGGCTTCTCCTCTGAAGCCGTCAGTTCCAAAATATTTACCCAAAAAAATTCCCTCCCATTAAAGTTTAGCGGCCGCCGCCGGGTCAACGCAGACGGTGACCTCCAGGGGTATTTGCAGAAAGGCAGCCGGTATATAGCTGTCCGTCCTGCCATATATCATCTTAAAAACCGCATCCGCCTTCTCCCGGCCGGCGGCCAGCAGAAGGATGTTGCGGGATGAAACAAGGGTCTTGACGCCCATGGTCAGGGCATACTCGGTGAGCCGCCTCTCCCCGCCCTGATACTGGCGGAGGGTGGCGTCGGTGAGTTTCTGGATATGGGTATGGCTGTCAAAGGGGGTGGCAGGCTCGTTATAGCCTATGTGGCCGTTGACGCCTATGCCCAGGATGCTGAGATCTATCCCCCCGGCCGCATCTATTAGAGAGTCGTACTTCTCCGGCTCATTTTCCTCCGGGACAAAGAAGTTCTCCTCCGGCAGGTCGATGTTGTCTATGAGCTGTCTTTTCAGTATACTGCGGCAGCTGTCCGCCTCTTCCCCGCCCAGGTACTCGGTGACGGCAAAGATCTTTGCTTCCTTGAAGCTCAGCTCCCCTGAGCGGCACATCCGGCTCAAAAGGGCATAAAGCCCTTCCGTAGTGCGCCCGGCAGTGAGGGCCAGGACCGCCCCAGGCTTCTCTTTCAGCAGCTTCTTTACCTGGGCGGCGCAAATCTCCTCCAGCTCCGCCAGCTCTTTTATCAGGGTTTTCATTATATCACCTGCTATTTCAAATTTTATTGGACATACTATAGCTATGGCTATAATAATTATACGCACTGTAATAGTATATTTTTCCCTGCTGATAACCATGCGTCTTTTGGGCAAAAGGCAGCTGGGGGAGATGGAGCTGTCGGAATTTGTGCTGGCGGCCCTGATAGCCGACCTGGCCTCTCTGCCCCTCCAGGACCTGGGCATACCTATGATAAACGGCCTTGTGCCAATCATGGTGCTCTTTTGCTGTGAGCTGCTGATTGCAGGGCTTTCCATGCGCAGTATTCGGCTGCGTTCCTTTTTTTCCGGCAAGCCCAGTTTCCTCATTGTGCGGGGCAAAATCTGTCAGAGCGAGATGCACCGCAACCGCTTCACCCCCGACGAGCTGATGCAGGAGCTGCGCAACCAGGGCATACTGGACATAAGCTCCGTGGAGTACGCAGTGCTGGAGACAGACGGCAAGCTGAATGTGGTCCCCTTTGCTGCGGAACGTCCCCCCACCGCAAAGCAGCTTGGAATAGAGGTGCCCGATGAATCCTATCCCTTTATAGTTATCAACAACGGCAGAGTGCTCCAGGCTAACCTGAAGCATCTGGGCAGAGACCTGAACTGGCTCACCAAGCAGTTAAAGCAAAATGGTCTGAGTTCTCCCCAGCAGGTCTTCCTGATGACTGCCGACAGCAGCGGCCGGATATACCTGGCGGAAAGAGAGGCAGCAAATGAGCCGTGAAAGTTTGGCCGCTCTCCTTATACTGCTGCTGATTTTAGGAGCCTGGTGGAACATTGGAGCAGTGGACTCCCTGTCCCGGGACATGCTCTCCGCCCTGGAGGAGTCGGAACAGGCGGCAGACAGAGGAGACTGCTATGGGGCCCTCCGGGCCATGGACAAGGCCCTTGATCGCTGGCTCAACGCCGACAGCTACACCCATATTTTCATCCGCCATTCGGAGATAGACTCCACCGCCGACGCCTTTTACGAGCTGAGAGAGCTGCTGCTCTCCGGCGATCTGGACAGCTGCGACGCCGCCTATGGGAAACTCCGCTACCACATCATAAGCATACAGGAAATGGAACACCCCAGCCTGGGCAGCATACTTTAAATCCGGTTTTACTTGTCCTGCAGGAGTTTGGACAGCTCCTCCATGAAGGTGTTTATGTCCTTGAAGCTGCGGTACACCGAGGCGAAGCGCACATAGGCCACCTCGTCTATTTCCTTGAGCCGGGCCATGACCATCTCGCCGATGTCCACGGTGCTGATCTCCCGCTCCAGGTTGCTTTGGAGCTCCTGCTCTATATCATCGGCTATGGCCTCCAGCTGGCTCAGAGTCACAGGACGCTTTTCGCAGGCCCGGACCATGCCGTTTATAAGCTTTACTTTATCAAAGGTCTGGCGGCTGCCGTCCCTCTTAACTACTACCAGGGGCAGCCTCTCAATTATCTCATAAGTGGTAAAACGCTTCTGACAGGCCAGGCACTCCCGGCGGCGGCGGATGGTGGCGCCCTCCTCGGCGGGTCTGGAGTCAATCACCCGGCTCTCGGAATATCCGCAAAAGGGACATTTCATATATCCTATCTCTCCCCAATAAAAGTTATGTAGACTCAACGGATGTATTGTATCACAGGATAGCCTGTAGCGCCATACAAAATATTGCCAATTCTGCGTTTTTATATTAATTAATTTTCACAAAATAGTAATTTCTTTCGCACGTCTTGGCTCAATTAGACGCATTATCTCATAATTTTTAATATAGGGTCAAAATACGGTTTCGATTTTTTCTAGCTGAAAACCTAAACTCCCTGAGGCTTGAGCTCAGGGAGTTTTCAGTTTACGGACAAAGTCCGCAGAATCTCTTGACAAGCCGGCGTTTATCCCCATGCTGTCCTCAAGCAAATTCCGCAAAGCCGCAGGCAGTCTCCATTATCCGTATCAGCACTCTTATGCCCTGGATATAGCTGCGCTGAGAGATGCGTTCGTTGGTGCCGTGGACAAGGCCGGCAGTCTCGGCGGCCTGGCTGAGAAAGGGGGCGCAGCGCAGGCAGGAGGAGCATATATTCTCATACTGCCGGGCATCGGTGGCTCCGGCGCTGATAGAGGGGATGAACACCACGTTATTATAATAGTAGTTCATGGCCTCCAAAAGCTTTTCGTAGCCGTAGCCTGAAGCGGATGAAAGTCTGGATGGGTCGTTGGCCTGGGTAAATCTGGCTTTTACCGGCATACCCTCCAGGGCGGAGAGGCAGCGGCGTTTCAGCTTCTCCACGCTGTCTCCGGGGATAAGGCGGAAATTGATGTTGGCGCTGATGTCCTGAGGCAGCACGTTGCAGGCAGGGCTGCCGCCGGAGATCATGGTAGGTGCAATGGTGGTTGCAGTGAGGGGGAAAAGCTCTCTAACTGAGGAGCAGTACTCCATGATGGCCTCGGCGTTGCCGGGTATATCCTCCACCAAGCTCTTCAGAGGTTCCTGGGTTATATAGGGGGCAATGGCTCTCAGGCCCTGTTCAAGGGCCTTGGGCATCTCCGCCCCCTGGGCGGTGGCGCAAATGGCGCTGATAGCCTCGGCCATATGCTCCAGGGAGCTGCCGCCAAAGGGATTGCTGGAATGGCCTCCCTTACCCTTAGCAGTAAGGCTCAGGTCGGCATAGCCCTTTTCCGCCAGGTGTATCTGGCAGACATTGACCTCCGGCGCACAATAGACCGCCCCGGACTCTATGCTGCCGCCGCCCTCGTCCAGCAAAAACTCCAGCTGAACTCCCCGGCTCTCCAGCAGCTTTGCAATGGCCAGAGCCCCGGTATTGAAAGTCTCCTCGTCCTCCCCGAAGGCCAGGTACACATCCCGCTCCGGGCGGCAGTCCCTGCTCAGGAGATATTCCGCCGCCTCCAGCACGCCGAAGACCTGACATTTGATATCCAGAGCCCCCCGTCCCCAGATGTAGCCCTGGGCGATCTCTCCGGAGAAGGGGCCATAACTCCAGTCTCCCTCGGTACCGGCCTCCACGCCCACCACGTCCATGTGAGACATAAACAGTACCGGCTTAAGGTTTTTATCTCTGCCCTCTATATGTATGAGCAGACTGCGGCCCACGGTCTCGGTGACAGCCTGGGCCGCCACCGCCGGGTATGACTCATGTATCAGCTGCCGGAGCTTGGCAAACTCCCCGTCGCAGCCGGGAGCGCCGTTTACCGTGCGGCAGGCTATGGCGGCGGAGAGGCGGCGGCAGGCCCCCTCCTCGTCCAACTGGGGATAGTCTTCCTCATTCCTGTAAAATCTCTTATAGTCGGTCATTTGTCCTCCAGATAGCGGCTGAGGAATTCTCTGGTACGGGCCTCCTTGGGATTTCCAAAGACCTCCTTTGGACTGCCCTGCTCCAGAATAACGCCGTTATCCATAAACCCCACCCGGTCGCTGACCTCTCGGGCAAAGGCCATCTCATGGGTGACCACTATCATGGTCATGCCCTGAGCGGCAAGGTTCTTCATAACATCCAGCACCTCGCCCACTATTTCAGGGTCAAGAGCGCTGGTAGGCTCGTCAAAGAGCATTATCTCCGGCTCCATGCACAAAGCCCTGGCTATGGCCACCCGCTGCTTCTGTCCGCCGGAGAGCTTGCGGCTGTCGGCGTTTATAAAGTCCCCCAGGCCCACGCCCTTGAGGTGTTTTATTGCCGTCTCCTCCGCCTGCTGGCGCTTTATTTTTTTCACGGTCATGGGGGCCATGGTGCAGTTATCCAGAACGTTCTTATTGTTGAAGAGGTTGAAGCTCTGGAATACCATGCCTATGCGCTGGCGCAGGGCGTTGAGGTTTGTGTTCAGGTCCATCAGGTCCTCACCGTCAAACCAGATATGGCCGGAGTCGGCATATTCCAGCAGGTTTATGCAGCGCAGCAGGGTGCTCTTGCCGGAACCGGAGGCTCCGATGATGCATACTACTTCCCCGGGCATGACCTCCAGGTCTATGCCCTTGAGTACCTTCAGGCTTCCAAAGGACTTTTCCAGCTTTTCTATTTTAATTATAGGTTCCATAGTCTTCACCTCAGTTGGAGCTGGGCAGTTCCCGCACGTTGGTGTCCAGCTTCCGGGAGATCGCCTTCATAAGCAGGGATGAGAAATAGGTCATTATGAGATAGAACACTGCGGCGATGCAGTAGCACTCCAGGGACTTGAAGTAAATGCCGCTGACGGAGGTGGTGGCATACATCAGGTCCATGCAGCCTATGACCGACAGCACCGAGGAGTCCTTGATATTGATGATGAACTCGTTGCCTATGGCGGGGATGCTGTTCTTCACCGCCTGGGGAAATACTACCTTTATCATTGTCTGCCAGCCGGTCATACCCAGGCTGCGGGCAGCCTCGGTCTGGCCATGGTCTATGGACTCAATGCCCCCTCTCAGCACCTCCGCCAGGTAGGCGGTGGAGTTGAGGGACACGGTGATAAGTCCGGAGATGAAAAAGCTCCATACCTGGTTTATCTCCGTTACGCTCATACCGGTGCCTTTGAAGATGTTGAAGCCCGCATAGTAGAATATCATTGCCTGCACCATCATGGGCGTGCCCCGAATGACGGTGATATAGGCGCTGGCAAAATTCCGGCCTACGCACTTTATGAAACGGACCAGGTCATTGTCCTGGCGATCAGGTTTCTGGATACGCAGAGTCACCATGAAAAGGCTCAGCACAAAGGCGATGAGTGTGCCCAGCAGGGCTATGCGCACCGTGGTCCAAATGCCCATCCTGAAAAAGGTCGCTCCATTGTGGAGCATATAGAGCATGGAGGGTACGAAGCCGTCGGGCATTCTGTCGGCACCGGTGCTGTTTCCGGCCATGACCGAAAAGCTCATGAGGGGCCGGTCGATAAAGAGCAGCAGCACTGCCACGCAAAGCACATAGGAGAAGTATCTGGCTGCCTTCACCATGGCCGGGCTTTTGAAGGCTGTGGCGGAGAAGCTCTTCCAATGGCTCAGCTTCACCGCCAGAGCCGCCAGGGCCAGGAGAATAAACAGTCCGCAGATACCGGCAAGGATGTAGAGCAGAGGGGAGCTGCCCAGGAAGCTCAGCTGCGACGGCTGCATCGACGCCATTTTTATTCCCAGGGCGCCAAGCACAGCGCCGCCAAGATATACATAGGGGTGATCTCTCTTTATAAAGTTTAACAGTTTTTTCATCGTGAGCCTCCATGGGTCAAGCTTTTTTCCGCTGTTCCAGCGGGGAAAATTCAAATCAGTTGGGCTGGTTCTCCACGGCCCAGTTCCAAAGCTCGGTGAGTTCGTCCTCCGTGTACAGGGCCAGAGACTCGTTCACCTGAGAGAGAAGCTCGTCGTCGCTCTTTCTCAGGCCCACGCAGGAGCCGTTGAAGCCCAGGTCAAAGCCGTCGCCATCCTCAAAGACTATGATGTTGTAGTCCGGGTTCAGCTCCAGGTAGCCGGGGGCGTTCTCAAGATTTATGACAATGGCATCGCAGGTTCCCTGGTCAAGGCGGGAGATCATATTGGGCACGCTGTCCACAGGGGGCAGGTGGTTGACTCCGTCCATCTGGTCGATGACGGTGTCCAGCATGGTGTCCTTCTGGCCCAAGATGCTGGCGCCGGAGAAGTCATGGATGGTGGTGCCGCCGGCGTAGGGGGAATCGGGCAGGGTCATCAGTGCATATACGGTTACATGGTAGGGATCAGAGAAGTTGATGGACTGGCGGCGCTCCTCGGTGTCGGCCATACCGGCGATGATGGCGTCAATCTGGCCCTGGTTGAGAGCCTCGATAAGTCCGGTCCAGGCCAGCTTCACAATGACCAGCTCACGGCCCAGATAGTCGGCAATATGCTTTGCAATCTGCACATCGTAACCCTCGGCATAAGCGCCGGGCACGTTCTCAATGGGGTAGTTGGAATCGGTCTGGGTGTCTTCCTGCCAGTTGCTGGGGGCATAAGCACACTCCATGCCCACTCGGAACTGGAGCACTTCGCCGCTGTCGGCGCTCTCTTCTGCGGAAGCCTCAGTGGCTGCGGTATCCTCGGCAGGGGCCTCGGTGGCCTGGGTCTGGCTGCTGCCGCAGGCGGCCAGGGAGAATATCATGAGGGCAGCAAGCAAAAGACTTATCATTCTTCTTGTCATTTTTCATTTCCGTCCTTTCAATCATAATACAAAAAGCCATGGCTGCGTGTACGCATCCATGGCTTAATGACGAAATCCCCGCCCCCGGAAAATGTTCCGGGAACATACAGCCAATGATAGCGCTCCACAATTCAGTGACAGTCCGCCGGATATTCTCCGGCGACCCAGCAGAAAAGATTCAGAATATCTTTTCCACTTCGGCGGTGGCCCCTTTCGCCCCATCGGGAGTTCTGACTCCCCTGCGGATGCAGGCTAGTAATGACGACCGCGCCTCTACCATTGTCCCGAAGCCCTTTGGCCCCGGGCAATTATTTATTTGTTGGGCTGAGACTATCGCAATTTTCACATCTTGTCAATACCCAAATTCAGCTTTCTTCCAAACGCACAAATTTTTCCCAGTTATCCGCAAAAATTTCGTTGTTTCAGACAAGCGGGCAACCGCCGGTCCGTTCATTTTTTTATACACTTTTAACGGAAAATATGTTATCATTGGGCCTGAACCTAGAAGGCAATACAAGCATGGAGGCTTGGAAATGCAGAGTTTTATCAAACGTCTCTCCACATCCCAGATAATCATCCTGGGCTTTGCGGGCGTAATACTTCTGGGCAGTCTGCTGCTGACGCTGCCCTTTGCCACGGTGGAGGGCCATGGCGCCCCTTTTACCGACGCCCTCTTTACCGCCACCTCCGCCGTCTGCGTCACCGGGCTGGTGGTTCACGACACTGCCACTTACTGGTCGCTCTTCGGACAGGCGGTCATCATCCTTCTCATTCAGATCGGAGGTATGGGCGTTGTTACCATCGCCGTAGCTCTCTATTCCATCTCCGGCAAACGTATCAGTCTTAAGCAGCGCAGCACCATGCAGGAGTCCATCTCCGCCCACAAGCTGGAAGGTATCGTGGGCATGACAGGCTTTATCATCAGGATGACTCTGGTCTTTGAGCTTATGGGTGCTCTGCTCCTATCTGTCGTTTTTATACCCCGGTTCGGGCTGATAAAAGGCATAGGCTACAGTCTGTTTCACTCCATTTCCGCCTTCTGCAATGCAGGCTTTGATTTGATGGGCATAGAAAGCCCATATTCCTCCGTCACCGCCTACGTGGCTAATCCCTTAGTGAACATTGCCATCATGTCCCTCATCGTCATCGGCGGCATCGGCTTTCTCACCTGGGACGACATCCGCCGCAACGGTCTGCATTTCAGGCGCTACCAGCTGCAAAGCAAGGTGGCCATAGTCACCTCTCTGCTGCTCATCTTTATTCCCGCCATCTATTTCTTTTTCTTCGAGCTGTCGGAGATGGACACCCTGCCCCGTGTGCTGGGCTCCCTGTTCCAGTCCATCACCCCCCGTACGGCAGGCTTCAACTCTGTGGATCTGACAAAGCTCAGCGACTGCGGCGTGTTCATCATGATAATGCTCATGCTGGTGGGCGGCTCCCCAGGCTCTACCGCCGGCGGCATGAAGACCACCACTCTTGCGGTGCTTCTGGCCAATGCCGTCTGTGTCTTCCGGCACCGGGACAGCGCACGCTTCTTCGGCCGGCGAGTCTCGGACGATACGGTGCGCAGCGCCTCCACCATTTTTGCCATGTACCTCACACTGTTTATTGCCGGCGCCCTGATAATCAGCCGGGTGGAGCAGCTGCCTCTGCTAACCTGCCTTTTTGAGACCGCCTCGGCCATAGGCACCGTCGGCCTTACCCTGGGCATTACCCCGAATCTTGGTCAGCTGTCCAGGGCCATACTCATCTTTCTGATGTACATGGGCCGTGTGGGCGGCCTTACCCTCATATTCGCCGCCACCGCCCCCAACCAGGGCGTCTCCGCCCGCTATCCCCAGGGCAAGCTCACTGTGGGATAAAATAAAAAAAATAGCCGCTTGTTGCGGCGGAATGGAGAAATAAATGAAATCTGTCTTGATAATCGGCCTGGGCCGCTTTGGCAGCCACATAGCCAGAAAACTAAACGCCATGGGCCACGAGGTCATGGCTGTGGACAGCAATGAAGAACGTATTAACAACGTCCTTCCCTTTACCACCAGTGCCCAGATAGGCGACAGCACCAACCGGGCTTTTCTGGAGAGCCTGGGGGTAGACAGCTTCGACTCCTGCATCGTGGCCATAGGCGACAACTTCCAGAACTCTCTGGAGACCGCCTATCTGCTCAAAG
>CALXGF010000178.1 GCA_944387735.1 uncultured Oscillospiraceae bacterium | reverse complement strand
AAGCTGGACGGCACCATAAAGTACCTGTGGGAGCTGAAAGACGGCAACGCCGTGGAGACGGTGGTAATGAGCTATAAACACGGCAATACCGTCTGTATATCCACGCAGGTTGGCTGCCGCCAGGGCTGCGCCTTCTGCGCCTCCACAATAGGGGGCCTGGTGCGCTGTCTGGAGCCGGGCGAGATGCTGGACGAAGTACTGTTTTCCCAGCTGTATTCCGGTAAGGAGATATCCAATATAGTCCTCATGGGCATAGGGGAGCCTCTGGATAATTTTGACAATGTGATGCGCTTTTTGCAGCTGGTGAACCACCCAAAGGGCATGAATATAGGCATGCGCCACATATCTCTTTCCACCTGCGGTTTGACGGAGCGTTTTGACGAGCTGGCAGAGAGGGATTTGCAGCTGACCCTGTCCGTCTCTCTCCATGCCCCTGACGACGAGACCCGCTCAAAGATAATGCCTGCAAACCGGGGCAGAGGGGTCCGGCAGCTTATAGAGTGCTGCCGGAAGTATTACGACAAAACCGGACGGCGCATTTCCTTTGAATATGCTATGATCGACGGGGTGAACGATACGGAATATCACGCCCGGCTGCTGGCCAGGCACGCCAAATATGTGGGCGCCCATGTGAATTTGATACCGCTGAACCACGTGGAGGAGCGGCAGTTTCAGCCCTCTACTCCTGAACATATGAAAGCCTTCATAAAGATATTGGAAGACGCCGGGGTAAATGTGACGGTACGCAGAAAGCTGGGCGGAGATGTGGACGCCTCCTGCGGGCAGCTGCGCCGCAAGATGCAGAAAAGTTGAGGATGGCCCGGATAGCCGGGCGGAAACGAGGAGAAGATGAAAAGTTTTGGACTAACTGACAAGGGACGGGTCAGGCAGGACAATCAGGACAGTTTTATAATTGAGAGCTGCACCGCCAAGGACAGTCTTATAGTGGCTCTCTGCGACGGAATGGGAGGAGCAAAGGCCGGCGGGCTGGCCAGCCGTCTTTCCAACAGGGCCTTCGTATCCTATATCTATGCAAAGATGACCTCGAGAACCAAACGTCCCATCGACTATAAGACCGTGCTGCAGAGCGCCTGCGCCGAGGCAAACTCCGTCTCCTATGAGTACTCCCAGTTTGACGACGCCTACAAAGGCATGGGCACCACAATCGTTGGCGGTGTGATAAACGGCAGCGGTAATGGTTATATTATCAATGTGGGCGACAGCCGGGCCTATCATATTTCCCACAGCTCCAACAGCATATATCAGATTACAAGGGACCATTCTCTGGTGGAGGAGCTGGTGGAGTTTGGGGCCATTACCAAGGAGCAGGCCAAGAGCCACCCCCAGCGCAATGTGATAACCAGGGCTCTGGGCTCTGAGGAAAATGTGGAGTCGGACTATTTTGAATTCACGCTGCAAAGCGGCGACATTCTGCTGCTGTGTTCCGACGGCCTCTCCAACATGGTTACGGACCTGGAGATGCTGGATTATGCCAATGAGTACCAGGATCCCGAGCTTCTTTGCCGCTCTCTTATGAGCAAGGCATTGAAGCGGGGAGCGCGGGACAATGTCACGGTCCTTGCCGTTATGAAGTAAAATCCCAGATTGGAGAAAACTATGCCTAACACCGACAAATATATTGGCAAGCTCCTGGATGACCGGTATGAGATACTGGAGGTCATAGGAGAAGGCGGCATGGCCGTTGTGTATAAGGCCCTTTGCCACCGGCTGAACCGCTATGTGGCGGTGAAAATAATGCGGGACGACATGGCTGCGGACGACGAGTTCCGCCAGCGTTTCTGCGCCGAGTCTCATGCCGTTGCCATGCTCTCCCACCCGAACATTGTAGCGGTATATGATGTGAGCCACAGCGACGCTATGGAGTACATAGTCATGGAGCTGGTGGATGGTATTACATTAAGACAGTATATGGACAAGCGGGGCGCCGTACCCTGGAGGGAGGCCCTGCACTTTACAAAGCAGATGGCGAAGGCCCTGTCTCACGCCCACGAGAGAGGCATTATCCACAGGGATATAAAGCCTCAGAACATCATGCTTTTAAAGGACGGCACAATAAAAATAGGCGACTTCGGCATTGCCGCTCTGGAAAACGAAATGCACGAGGAGAACGGGCAGGCTATAGGCTCTATCCACTACATCGCCCCGGAGCAGGCCAGAGGAGACTGTCCCGACGCCAGAAGCGATATATACTCCCTGGGCGTGGTGATGTACGAGATGCTCACCGGCAAAAAGCCCTACGAGGGGGACAGCATCGGCGAGATAGCGGTAAAGCATATGAATGCAAAGCCGGTAATGCCAAGGGAAATTGTTAAGGAGATACCTGAGGAGTTTGAACGCATATGCCTGAAGGCCATGTGCGCCGATTTGTCGGAGAGATACCAGTCAGCCTCCGAGCTGTTGGCTGATCTGGATGCATTTACCCAGGCCCAGATCAAGGCAGAAGAGGGAAAGACGGAGGAACAGCCGGTTCCCGCTGTGGTGCCTGTGCGCTCTGTAAGCGAGCTTTCCAGAGATAAATATTACTTCCGGCGCAGACGTGCCCGCCAGGTGACTTTTGCCACCGGCGCCTTTGGAGCTCTGGCTTTGAGCATAGCCCTGTTCGTTTTCCTCTGGAACTTCTGGCTGGGCGAGGTTTTTGCCCCGGCTGAAAGGGTGCAGCTGCCCGACTTTACAGGCAGTAACTACCAGTCTATAGTGAACAATGCGGATCTGGTTTCAATATATCGCTTCAACGTGGTGTATGTTATTGACACGGAAAATGAGAGCGGACTGGTTCTCTCCCAGAATCCTGATCCCGGCCGCAGTATGATGCTGACGCCCGACGGAATAGAAGTGGAGCTGAGCGTGAGCACGGGCATGGTCTTTAGCCCTGTGCCCGACGTGGTGAACATGGACTACCGGGAGGCCACCAACCGTCTGCAGCAGGCCGGATTTCTGGTAGATATTGAAAACGTCACTTCCGACAGTGTCACAAAGGACTATGTCATAAGCACCAGCCCTGCCGCCAATGAGCAGCTCAGCTCCGGTTCCACCGTGTATGTCACGGTCAGCGCAGGGCCTAACATAAGCTATGTGGAGATGCCGAACCTTATCGGCCTTTCCGAGGAGGCGGCCATCTCCAAGCTGGAGAGCTGCGCTTTGAGCTTTGGCAGCTCGGAATTCGTGCGCAGCGATCTGGACGCCGGTACGGTAATTGGTCAGAGTATAGACGCCTTCACCGATATTGAGGAACATTCCAAGATATATCTTAGGGTGTCTTCCGGCCCGGAGGGCTGAAAAGCCTATGAGGGAAGGAGTAATAACCAAGGCCCTCAGCGGCTTTTACTATGTGACAACGGGGGAAGGCGTTCTGGAATGTAAAGCCAGGGGCCGTTTCCGTCTGGACGGAACGTCTCCCCTGGTGGGGGACAGGGTCCAGTGCAGCGTTGATGCCCAGGGCCGGGGCCGTATCGACACAGTGCATGACCGGCGCAACTGGTTTATTCGCCCGGCAGTGGCCAATATAGACGCAATGGTTTTTGTGGCTGCAAATACAAACCCGGTGACAGACCCTTTTTTGGTAGACAGAGTCTCGGTGATAGCGGCGGAAGCCGGATGCAGCCTTATAATCTGCGTCAATAAAAGCGATATCGACCAGGGGGAGAAACTTTATGAAATCTACTCCTCCTCTGGCTTTACCGTGATACGCACCAGCGCCGAGACGGGAGAGGGAATGGATGAACTCATGTCCGCCCTTAAGGGTCGTATTTGCGCCTTTACGGGAAACTCAGGCGTGGGGAAATCCAGCATACTAAATAAGCTGCTTCCGGGAGCCAATATTCCCACGGGAGAGGTAAGCGAGAAGCTGGGCCGGGGCAAGCATACCACCCGCCATGTAGAGCTGTATACTCTGGGAGAAGATACATATGTGGCCGACACGCCGGGCTTTGCCTCCTTTGACGTGGAGATGATGAACCCCATTCCAAAGGAGCGGCTTCAATACGATTTCATTGACTTCGAGCCATACATAGGTCGCTGCCGCTTCAATGACTGCGCCCATCTGAAAGAGCCGGGCTGCGCCGTGACGGAGGCCCTGGCCCAGGGAAAGCTCATGTCCAGCCGCTACCGTTCCTATGTCCGACTCTATGAGCTCAGCGCCCAACATAAGTCCTGGGAGCTGAAGGAACAGCCTTGACGCCGGACATTTTGCAATGCTTCAGCATGTTTTGATAGAGAAAAATAAAGTCTAAAAAGCTCTCCCCCTGCGTATGATGTAGAGAATACAGTGGCAGGGGGAGAGCTTTATGCGTAAGGGGCGCAAAAACTATTTAGGCTGCGGGGCGATAATAGCGGGAATTGTGATATTTCTGGCGCTTGTCCTGCCTACGGATTTTTGGTGGTTTATTCTTGCAGCGGTGCTTATAGGCGCAGGCATATGGTTTATCCGCTGCTGGTGACAGGGAGGTATGGGTATGAAGGTATATATTTTTAAGCTGCCGAGATTTCTGTCCAAGCTGCTTGCAAAACTGAAGTAATATTTTTTCACGGCATGCCATATGCTGTACAAACTGTGCAGCAAGGAGCGTTAAAGTATGGAAATAGGCTTTGAGAATAAAACTATAAACATCTACAGGGAAGTACACCACCAGACAAAGAGAATACAGGAGAGTGCAGAGAGCGTTGTGCCTGACACTGACGACGATATCGGCAAGGTGTCGTCGGTACATACCTCAGTGATGCTCAAGAGCAAGGATGTGACCTCCAGAGGCGTGACGGTGTCCGGCGAGGCCACAGCCTCTCTGCTGTATATAACGGAGGATCAGAGCAAGGTGTCTTTTGTCCGGCTGTCAAAAGGCTTCAGCCTGGAATATGAGATAGGAGATATCCAGGCGGATACGGTGGCCCAGGTATCCCTAAATATCATTAATTGCGAATCCCGTGTAATCAATCCCCGGAAGGTGTCCGTGACCTTTGAACTGGCTGGGGAGCTGAGTTGCTACCGGCAGGAGAGCCTGGTGATAGAGACCAGTCTGCCGGAAGACTGCGGGGAAGGGCTGCACGCCAGATACGAAAACTGTGAGCTTATGCTGGCCAATGCGGCATGTGAAAAGACCTTTGGTATAAACGAGCAGTTCAGCTTTCCCAGCGGCAAGCCCAGCCCAAGCCGTCTGGTGTCACAGGACGTGGAGTTTCTGGTGGCAGACAAACAGCAGATAGGGACTAAACTGATAATAAAGGGCAACGCCCTGGTGTCCCTGTGTTATCTGTCGGAGGATGTTAACTACCCGGTAAAGACGGAGTTCTCCACTCCCTTCTCCCAGATAATAGACATAGGAGAGGAAGGGATGGATAACTGCTCAATCAATATCCAACTGACCTCAGCATATTTTGATATAATAAACACCATAAGCAACGACAAGGCCCTGGACAGCGAGATACATGCCGTAATACAGCTTGTAAGCCGCAGGAGAAGGAGCTTGAGCTATGTTGCGGATATATACAGCAACAAGATGCCTGTGAGCTGTGCCATGCAGAGCTGCCAGTTCAACATGATCTCCGGGGTACAGAAAATCAAACTCAGCGCCGACGAGCGTATAAACGTAACTGAGGATTGCTCCGATGTGCTCAGCGCCTTTGTCACCGTAAGCGATTACTCTATGGAACAGGGAAAGCTGAGGGCAGAAGCGGGGATGGATATAGTATACAGGGACGGAAACGGGCTGCTATCATCGGTCCATCGGGTAATAAACATGGAAGGCGAGGGCGGCCGGGAGAATATGAAGATATGCTCCGCCCGCATGGCGGACCTTTATCTCCGCCCGGACGGACAGTTTATTGACGGCCACTTCTCTGCGGAATTCGACTGTGTGGTCAGCGACAGCCTGGAATTCAAAAAGGTAGGCGCCGTGGAGTTGGATGAAGAGGCTGCTTTTGATACAGACAAATATCCCACGGTCACCTTGGTGAGAGTAGAAAAGGAAAGCCTGTGGGAGCTGGCCAAGACCTATCATTCCAGCGTTGAGGAAATAAGGGCCATGAACGAACTGGATGAGGACATTTCCGGAAAGCTGCTGCTGATACCCAAGGCCCTGTGAACAAAATTTCCCTTGCCATATAATGGCCTCTGTGGTAAAATATCAGTCGATAATTTTCTATATCAAGCAATGCACATAAGAGGAGCTGTTAATAATGTCAGGACATTCCAAATGGCACAACATACAAAAGACCAAGGGTGCGGCAGATGCAAAGCGGGCCCAGGCTTTCACAAAAATAGCCCGTGAGATGATCGTTGCGGTGAAGGAAGGCGGCGGCGGAGATCCCAAGAGCAACTCCAAGCTGGCTGCCGTTATCGCCAAGGCCAAAGCGGCCAACATGCCTAACGACAATATCAAGCGCACCATAGACAAGGCCATGGGTGCCGGCAATACCGAGAACTATGAAAAGATAGTGTATGAGGGCTACGGCCCCTGCGGCGTGGCCGTTATAGTGGAAACCATGACAGACAACCGCAACCGTACCGCCGGCGAGATGCGCCACTACTTTGATAAATACGGCGGAAATATGGGCGCAGCTAATTGCGTGTCCTGGTCCTTTGATAAGAAGGGTGTCATTGTTATCGACAATGAGGACGGGGAGCTGGACGAGGATACCGTGATGATGGATGCTCTGGAGGCCGGCGCCGCCGATTTTGAGGCCGAGGGAGATGTCATGACCGTGTATACCGGTGTGGACGATGTGGCCTCTGTCTCCGACGCTCTTACTGCCGCCGGGTATAAGCTGCTCTCTGCCCAGGTGGAGATGCTGCCTCAGAACGGATATATCAAGCTCACCAATGAGGACGACATCAAGAATATGCAGAAGATGCTGGATATGTTTGAGGACAATGACGATGTCCAGAACGTATGGCACAACTGGGAAGACGGCGAATAATTGCAAGTCCCTGTACCGCAGTCCGCTGCCCCGCCTCTTCGTGAGGCGGGGCAGTTTTGTCTCTCTATTTGACATTCATGGGAAACTATGCTAAGAATATCTATAAGAGACGGAAAAGAGCCTTTTTCTCCCTATGGAGGATAAAATGAACAAGAGATTAGTAGTTTTTTTACTATGTCTGGCCTTGAGCGTAGGGCTTGTCACCTGGCTCGTCAGCCTTGACGATAAAAAAGAAAGCCCGCCGGCCACGCCGGCCCCTACACAGCAAGCCCCTGAGCTGAGCCCGGATCAGTCTCCGGAAGCTTCCGCCATACCCCTTGAACCTGTGTCGGAGGCAAAGTTAAGGGAATATAAGGAAACTGCCCTCGCCGCAATGGAGACTACCAGAGAGATTTTCCAGGCTGCGGACAAGGGTTCCGCTTCCAACGTAGTCCTTTCCGACGCTACGGTTGCCCAGCTCATAAGCGCCCTGGGAGCCGGGGGATATACTGCGGTGGATTACTTTGGTAATATGAATGTTCAAAATGCCCAGCCTCTGATAGACTTTGGCAACGCCGTCAATGCTGGGGTGGAGGGTGAAGCCTGCTATTATGTAGTTCATGCCGACGGTACGCTGCATGGGAATAACCTTGCCTATAAAAACGGCGTGGCCTCAGTGACCACCGTTTCGGTAGAGTGGGATGAGAATGGGCAGCCCGAGGTATACTCCACAGGCCAGTACGCCCTGACCCAACTGGAGCTCACATCCAAGGGCTGGCTCATATGCACCAGAGATTCCGGCTCCGGCGGCTCTGAATGGGCGGTTAACGGCAATGCCTACACCTTCCTGAGACTCACGGCCTACGACGATACCAAGCGCAGTCTAGCGGATAAATATATGGGTGAGCAGGCATATTCGGAGAATAATCTATTTACCTGCAGTTGGACTACTTCCGATTTCGGTCAGCTGGATTTTAACAGCCTTTTCCCTATACTCTACAGCCGCTATTACGGCACCGTGCCTCTTACCGGCAGCAACATGGGATATATTGCCGGATTTGAAAAGCTGCCCGACAGCGATTTGTATATTGCGCCTTATGATCAGTTCCAGGAAGTGATATGCAGCTATATAGACATAGATGTGGATACGCTGCAATGGCTTTCCGACGATAGCTCCGCCTACGGCGGCTATTACGTCCTGGGCACGGCTCAGGAGTATTATAACAACATTACCCCCAAGGTCCCCAGCCCTGAGGTAACGGACTACTGGTATAATTCCGACGGCAGTCTCACCCTGAAGGTGGATGCGGTCTATCCGGCCTACGGCACGGACTGCGCCTTTACCCATGAGCTTACGGTGATGGAAACGGATGAGGGCTTTAAGTACTTGTCCAATTACGTGTACGAGTCGGAAAACAACATCATTCCCGAATTGGTCCTGAGGAGCGAGAGAAAGAACCGCATCGCCGCCGTGGAATGAGGAGTTTACAGCAAAAGACAGCAGAGGCGAATTGCTCTGCTGTCTTTTTTTACTGGCGGTGCGGGCCTGGGCGGAGTAAACAAAATAAGAAATGAGCAGGCCTGTAAGCCGGGTTCTGTTAAAAACGACCATCTATCTAGGCCCGCCGTTGCCGACGGGCTCAAGCCACCTCCCGAGGACGGCCGGGCCGGCCACTTGTCCTCCCACGGTGTTGCTCCGGATAGAGTTTACAGCATCCTCATGTCTCCATGGGACGAGTGAGCTCTTACCTCACTTTTCCACCCTTACCGCCAGACAGAAGCCGGCGGCGGTATATCTCTGTTGCACTTGTCCGAGGGTCACCCCTGGCGGGCGTTACCCGTTATCCTTGCCCTGTGGAGCCCGGACTTTCCTCATGCACAGGCTTTCGCCATATGCCCGCAGTCGTTCGGCCTGCTCATTGGCTTATTGTACCCATTTTATCTCTTCAAGTCAATAAATTTTCTTGTAAAGCTGAGAGAAAAGCTATATAATGCTATAGATTGAAATAAAAATGCGAGGTGTTTAAATGACACTCAGTGAATATATCGGCAGTATAAAAGACAAGCGCATAGCGGTGATAGGCATAGGCGTCAGCAATGAACCTTTGACGGAGCTGCTATTAAAAAGCGGCTGCCATGTAACCGCCTGCGACAGGCGCAGTCTGGAGGAAATGGGCGACGAAGGCAGAAAGCTTTTGGCTATGGGCGCAGAGCTGAAGCTGGGGGAGGATTATTTGGAGGGCTTGGACCAGGATATAATTTTCCGTACCCCGGGACTCATGCCCTTTGATCCCCATCTTGAGGCGGCAAAGGCCAAGGGCAGTATAATTACCTCCGAGATGGAGGCGTTTATGGCCCTTTGTCCCTGCCCCATTATAGCCGTCACCGGCAGCGACGGGAAGACCACTACCAGTACCATAATCTCTGAGCTGCTGAAAGCTGCCGGCTATAATGTCCACCTGGGCGGCAATATAGGCCATCCGCTGCTGTGTGAGACCGGGGAGATCGGGCCCGGGGATATTGCGGTCCTGGAGCTCAGCTCTTTCCAGCTTCACAGCATGAGCTGCTGCCCGGATGTGGCTGTGATAACAAACCTGAGCCCCAACCATCTGGATAAGCACAAGGATTTCCAGGACTACATGGACGCAAAGCGCAGTATCTTTGAAAGGCAGCAGCCCTGCCACCGGCTTGTCCTGAACCGGGACGATGCCCATAGCGATTATTATGCAGCTTATGCGAAAGCCGCCATAAGCTATTTCACCGACAGGGGAGCGGTGGAAAACGGCGCTTTTTGCAGCGACGGAGTGATATACAGAGTCTCAGGGGGCCGGAGCCGTCCGGTTATGAAGGCATCGGAGATAAAACTGCCTGGGGAGCACAACCTCCTGAATTACCTGGCGGCCTTTGCGGCTGTGGAGGGAAGAGTGGGCGACGAGGTATGCGCCCAGGTTGCAAGGACTTTCGCCGGGGTGGAGCACCGCCTGGAGCAGGTGAGAGTTCTCCACGGCGTAACCTACATAAACGACTCCATAGGCACCAGCCCCACCAGGACATCCGCCGGACTGCACGCCCTGAAGACAAAACCCATAGTCATTGCCGGAGGCTATGACAAGCACCTTAGCTTTGACGGCCTGGGGGATGAGCTGTGCCTTCTGGCAAAGCGGGTCTTTCTCACCGGGGCAACAGCCGGAAAGATAAAGGCGGCGATCCTGGCCTCACGGTATTACAAGGACTCCGGCCTTCAGGTGGATATAATAGACGATTTCAAAGAGACGGTGCTGGCCGCCGCAGCCTCTGCCCAGGAGGGGGATATCGTGCTGCTCTCTCCCGCCTGCGCCGCCTTTGACCGCTTCAAGAATTTTATGGAACGGGGCAAATACTTTAAAGAGATAGTAATGGAGCTTAAATGATATGAAGATTTCCGATATACGTCCGGAAGTGTACGACATGGCCCGCCGGGCCCAGGAGCGGATAAAACACCGCTTTGATGATATTGACGCTGTGGCGGAAGTGAATACACGCCGGGTTATGGAGGCTTTTCAGGATAACCGTGTGGCCGAAGCCTGTTTTGCCGGTACCACCGGCTACGGATATGACGATTTGGGCCGGGAGACCCTGGACAAGATATACGCTCAGATTTTCGGCGCCGAGGCCGCCCTGGTGCGTATAGGCTTTGTCAACGGTACCCATGCCCTTACTGCCGCCATGTTTGCCCTGGTAAAGCCGGGCGACACTATTCTGGCCGTTACCGGCATGCCCTATGACACGCTCCGTACAGCCATAGGCATAAACGGAGCGGAGCACGGCTCCTTGAAATTCTACGGCATAGACTATGCCCAGGTTGATTTGACGGCGGAGGGAGAGCCGGATTACGAGGCCATAGTAAAGGCCGCCTCAGACCCCAGGGTCAGCGCCGTAATGGTGCAGCGTTCCAGGGGCTATGAGGACAGAAAAGCTCTGTCCGCAGAGGAGATAGGCCGGATATGCCGCTGTGTAAAAGAGGCAAATCCTCAGGCAAAGGTCATGGTTGACAACTGTTACGGCGAGTTTACCGATACCCTTGAGCCCAGCCATGTGGGGGCGGACATAATTGCCGGTTCCCTCATCAAGAATCCCGGCGGCGGTCTGGCCCCCACCGGCGGCTATATCGCCGGCACAAAAGAGCTGGTGGATAGGGCGGCCATGCGCCTGACCACTCCCGGAATAGGCGGGGAGTGCGGCTCAACCCTGGGCAATAACCGGCTGCTGTTCCAGGGCCTTTTCATGGCCCCCCATGTGGTGGCCCAGGCTCTTAAAACTGCGGTGTTCTGCGCCGCCATGATGGATGAGCTTGGGCTGGAGAGCTCTCCAGGCGTGGAGGAAAAACGCGGGGATATAATCCAGATGGTTAAGCTGGGCTCGCCGGAGAAAATGAAGCGCTTCTGCCTGGGCATCCAGGCGGGAGCCCCGGTGGACTCCTATGTGACCCCGGAGCCTTGGCCCATGCCGGGATATGACTGTCCGGTTATCATGGCGGCGGGAAGCTTTGTACAGGGCTCATCCATAGAACTCTCCGCCGACGGCCCCATCCGGGAACCATACACCGTGTATATGCAAGGCGGCCTCACCTACGAGTCCGGGAAGCTGGGAATAATGATGGCGGTAAGTGCCATGTTGGAGGATTAATAAGCATATAATGCATGGGGAGGTGTCTCCATGCGCCATCGCAGACCATTTAAAAGGACCTCAAGATATGTTTACTCCACCGGCCTGGCCGCAACGGCGAAAACAAAAAGAAGCGTTCCTCTGGCCCTGCTGCTTGCTTTGGCAATGCTTTGCCTGTTTCTGGCGGCGGCGGCAGTCTTTTTAAAGGACCTGTCCTCCCAGATAGCCGTCTCCGATGCCAGCGATATCGTAACCGTGCAGATAAATAACGCAATATTGGATATAATGGCTGAGGACGATTACAGCGGAGACTATTTTGTGGACATGGAAAAATCCGACACCGGGGAGATAACTGCGGTGAGCAGCAATATGGCCCGGATAAACGCTCTGTCGGCAAAGATCCTCCACCGGGTGGTGGGAGTTACGGAGAACCGTACCATAGAGATCGGCATCCCCGCCGGGAACCTCACGGGTATAAGCCTGCTAATGGGCCGGGGACCAAATATTCCGGTGCAGATAGTTGTCCTAACCTCCTCACGGGTGGAGTTTAACAACAGCATTGTCAGCGCCGGGATAAACCAGACCAAGCACCAGATAAATCTGGAAGTTATAGTTGATATAGATATTCTCGTTCCCTGGGGCACGGAATCCGCCCAGGTGGTTACGGAGGTCTTGATAGCGGATACAATAGTGGTGGGCCATGTGCCGGACACCTATTTGAATCTTCAGCAGTAAAGGCAGGATAAAAGATGGATGTACAAAAGGAAATAATCTCCCTTCGCCGGGAACTGGAAAAGCACAACAGGCTCTACTATGTGGAAGATGCCCCAATAATATCCGACTATGAGTACGACATGCTCATGCAGAAGCTCAAGGCTCTGGAAGCGGAACACCCGGAGCTTGTCACTCCCGACTCTCCCACCCAGAAGGTGGGGGGAGCAGCCCTGTCCAAATTTGAGCCTGTGCAGCACCAGGTACCC
>CALXGF010000177.1 GCA_944387735.1 uncultured Oscillospiraceae bacterium | reverse complement strand
AGATCCCCGCCATCGGCGTCACCTGCACCAATCCTCAGGTCACTGCCGGCAATGATTACTACTTCCGTATTTGCTTCCTGGACCCCTTCCAGGGCACTGTCCTTGCCAACTACGCTTTCGAACAGCTGGGCGCTACCAAGGCTTATCTGCTGGGCGAGCTGGGCAACGAGTACGATAACGGCCTGATGAACTACTTTGAGGAGGCCTTTGTGGGTCTGGGCGGCACCGTTATTAAGGACAATTTCCCTCTCAACAACTCCGACTTTACCAGCTATTTGAACAAGGCTCAGTCTGAGGGCGCCGATGTCATCTTCTGCCCCGTCGCTATAGCCTACGCCACCCAGATAGTCGCTCTGGCCAAGGATATGGGCTTGACCACCACCATCCTGGGCTCCGACACCCTTGACAACAATACCGTTCTCGAGGCCGCCCAGGGCAGCAGCGTTGACCTGCGTGTTTCCACTTTCTATGCCGACGGCGCCAACCCGGAGTTTGACGCAGGCTTCAAGGAATTCATCAACTCCACCCCCGAGAACCTCACCAATAACGGCGGCAACGACAATATCGCAGCCGTTTCCGTCATGGGCTACGACGCTTACTATGTGGCTCTGGAGGCCATTAAGGCCGCCGGCAGCATTGACTCCACCGCCATCCAGGCCGCTCTGTGGGATGTCCAGTACGATGGTGTTACCGGCAGCATTGCCTTTGACGATGTGAACGGCGACGCTGTCCGCGACACCGCCTTCATCAAGATCGCCGACACCGCCAACAACGTATGGACCTCCGGCGGCAGCCAGCAGGTCGCCGGCTGATAGAAGGCCAATAAATAAGATTTGACCCATAGGCACTTGTTTTGGCGAGGGCTTACGCCCTCGCCAAACGGTGTTATTAGAAAGACCTGGACTGTCTCGCAAGGGGCCACGCCTCGGCCCTTTACGAGGCAGTCCAAGCAATGAAAGGAAGAGAAATAAGTGCAATTTGCTGTCTCCATCCTGCTGTCAGGTATATCCGTGGGCGGCCAGTATGCGCTGATTGCAATAGGCTACACTCTGGTCTACGGCATACTGCGCCTGATAAACTTCGCCCACGGCGACGTCTTTATGACGGCCGGCCTCATTCTGGTGTACGCCTCGGCCAGCATGCCTCTGTACATATCCGTACCGCTGATGATAGTGGCGATAGCGGCGCTGGGCTTTTGCATAGAGAGAGTGGCATACAAGCCCCTTCGCAGCGCTCCCCGTATGTCCGTAATGATAAGCGCCATCGGCGTGAGCTTCCTCATTCAGAATTTTGCCACCTATTATACCGGCGGTCTGCCCCAGAGCTATCCCAGACTGCCCTTCCTCAGCGAGTCCGTCGTCATCTACGGTACCAGCACCAAGTGGGTCACTATCATCACCCCGTTTTTGGTGGTTGCTCTGGTAGTGGCGCTCCAGATACTTATAAACAAGACGAAGATCGGCCTTGCTATGCGGGCTGCGGCAAAGGACTTTGAGACATGCCAGCTCATGGGTATAAAGATAAACTCAGTTATTAGTTTTACCTTCGTCGTGGGCAGCATCCTTGCCGCCATCGGCAGTCTGCTCTACTTCACCAACTACACACAGATCGTGCCCCTATCCGGCTCCATGCCCGGTCTTAAGGCGTTCGTGGCCGCCGTGTTCGGCGGTATCGGCTCCATCCCCGGAGCAGTTATCGGGGCTTTCATCATAGGCATCTGCGAGAACATTATCAAGGGAACCAGCTTCACCGTATTCTCAGACGCCTTTACTTTTGCCCTGCTCATCATCATCCTGGTGCTGAAACCCACCGGATTGTTTGGCGAGAAGGTCACCGACAAGGTCTGAGGAGGTGCTTTTATGTCTGCTGTAACACTTGAAAAGAAAAGCAAAAAAGGTTCCGCTCTGGCCTTCTTAGGAGTCCTGGCTATCCTGGCGTTGGTGATAGTGCTGGAAAATACTCTGAATCCCAATAAGAATATCATAGTTTTTACAGCCCTTAAGAAGGGCGCAGTCTACGCTCTCGTTGCCGCCAGCATGAACCTGCTCAACGGCTTTACCGGTCTGTTCTCCCTGGGCCAAGCCGGATTCATGCTCCTGGGGGGATATACCTTCGCCATACTGACCATACCTGTTGCTGAGCGGGCCAATGTCTATTATATCTTTGACGGCTCCGCCATTAACTTCTCCCTCACAGAGGCCATGCAGAACCTGTTTGGAGGCAGCGGCGTGGGGGGCGCTGTAGGCTTTGTCATTGGAGCGATAATTGCCCTGATCTGTGCGGGGCTTGTCGCCGCCTTCTTTGCCTGGCTCATCGGATTGCCGGTGCTGAAACTCAAAAGCGACTATCTGGCTATTGCCACTCTGGGCTTTGCCGAGATTATTCGGGCTATCTTCCAGTGGGAGGCCCTGGGCAAGATAACCAACGGCGCCAATGCTCTGAAGAATTTTCCCACCCTTGCCAGCTTTAATATTACCAATTCAAACGGAGAAATCGTGCTGAGGCTCAGTACCTTTGTAGCCTTTGCCGTTGCAGCTATATGTATCTGGCTCATGGTACTGCTCATTAATTCCAGCTACGGCAGGGCCTTTAAGGCCATCCGTGAGGACGAGGTGGCTGCCGAGGCCATGGGCATAAACCTTGCCAAGCACAAACGCATGAGCTTTATTATAAGCTCCTTCTTTGCCGGTATCGGCGGGGCGCTTCTGGCCATGTTCATGAACCAGGTGCAGGCCAAGACCTTCACCTCCACCATGACCTACGAGATCCTTCTGATAGTGGTGCTGGGCGGCATCGGCTCCATCTCCGGCAGCACTATTGCAGCCTTTCTCTATATGGCCTGCAGTGAATGGTGGCTGCGCTTTCTGGACGTGCCCACCAGCTTCAAGACCGCAGGCGGCTATTGGGCCTTTGTAATAATTCTAGCCCTGCTGGCCGTCGGTATTACCGCCCTGCTGGTGCTCCGCCGCCGCAAGGCCGGAGCCCGGAAATTCAGCGAGATGTGGAGCGCCTGTGTGCTGGGCGTGGTGATATTGGGCTATGATATTTACTATTATGTCTCAGCCACAGCAAAAGTGCCTTTCCTTAACAGCGGCTTCCGCATGGTGGTGTTCAGCGTCATCATCATGGTGGTGGTGCTCTTCTTCCGCAAGGGCCTGTTTGGCGACAAGGAGCTTTCGGACGTGTTCAGGAGCATTGGGCGCATAAAAAAAGCGGCCCCTGCAAAGTCTGAAGGAGGTGCCGCAAAATGAGTGAGAACATACTTCGCCTGAACAATATAACCATGCAGTTTGGCGGCGTTATTGCTGTGAACGACTTGTCCCTGGAAGTCAATAAAGGGGAGATAGTGGCCCTTATCGGCCCAAACGGCGCAGGCAAGACCACTGCCTTTAACTGCATCACCGGCGTGTACCAGCCCACCAACGGACGCATAGAATTCATGGGCAACACCATAGTACGCAGTCACCCCAAGGGCAAAATGGCCAAGGAATATCTGGGCAGCCACGGAAGCCTCTTTAGCGCCCGGTATGACGGCATGGACGACCCGGATGTCCTGAAAAAGATAGAGACCGTTGAGCAGCAGTACGCCGCAGAGATAGAGGAAGCGGAACAGCTCACTGTGGCGGAACTGGACAAAGTTCAGGAGCAGGCAAAGCGGGATGAGCTATATGCAGCTTTTGAGAAAAAGAAAAAGGATATTGAACTCCGGTGTCAGAAGGAAACGCAGGCTCCGAACGGGGAACTGAGGGAACGCTCCGCCCGCCGTATTGAATTGGCCAAGACTGTGGACCCGGATGCCATGACCGACAAGGTCTACGCTCCCACGCCGGACAAAATAACCTACATGGGCATTGCCCGCACTTTCCAGAATATTAGGCTCTTCTCCGCTCTGCCGGTGCTGGACAATGTCCTGATTGCAAAGCACATGAGAGCAAAGCAGAACGTCTTTTCAGCTACCCTGCGCCTCAGTGCCCGCGAGGAGCGCCGCATGAGGGAGGAGGCCATGGAGCTGCTGGCCGAGCAGAAGCTGGACCACCTGAAAGACGAGATAGCCGGTTCTCTGCCCTACGGTATACAGAGGCGGCTGGAGATAGCCAGAGCCCTGGCAACCAGCCCCAAGCTTTTGCTGTTGGATGAACCGGCCGCAGGTATGAACCCCCAGGAGACACAGGAGCTGGGCGAGTATATCATGGAGCTTAGGAAGAACCATGACTTGACCATACTGATGATAGAGCATCACATGGACCTGGTCATGCAGTTTTCCGACCGGATATACGTTATCGACTTCGGCAAGCTTATCTCTTCCGGTACGCCTGATGTTGTCAAGGCGGACAAGAGAGTCATCGACGCATATTTGGGGGTGGTGGAATGAGCGATGTTATTCTGAGCATAAAGGACCTGAAGGTGAGCTACGGCGGAATAGAGGCCGTCAAAGGCATTTCCTTTGACGTAAAGCAGGGGGAGATAGTCACCCTCATTGGCGCAAACGGCGCAGGCAAGAGCTCCACCCTCCGGGCCATCGCCGGGCTGGTCAAGCCCTCCGGCGGCTCTATCAGCTTTGAGGGAGAGGACATTACCGCTGCCGACCCCACGGAAATAGTGAAGCGGGGAGTAACTCTTGTCCCGGAAGGACGGCGTATTTTTGCCGACCTGACGGTGCTGGAAAACTTGAAGATAGGGGCCTATCTCCGACACGACGATTTGAAGGATGATATCGAGTGGGTATACAGCCTTTTTCCCAGGCTGAAGGAGCGCTCCTGGCAGCCCGGAGGCACTCTCTCCGGCGGCGAGCAGCAGATGCTGGCCGTTGCACGGGCCCTTATGAGTCGGCCCAAGCTTATAATGATGGACGAACCCAGCCTTGGTCTGGCGCCCATTATCGTTAGAGGAATCTTCGATATTATCCGGGAGATACACCGTCAGGGCGTGACCATCCTGCTTATTGAGCAGAATGCCAACATGGCCTTGCAGACGGCAGACACCGGCTATGTCCTGGAGACCGGTCGTATCGGGCTTTCCGGCACAGGAGCGGAGCTGCTGTCCAATGAGGACGTAAAGAGAGCCTACTTAGGCAGCTGAGAGAAGAATATCGTCAAAGGCAGCGCCACAGGGCGCTGCCTTTTCTGTTTACTTTGATATAGCTTTGTGCTAAAATGTGTTATCCTATTTTTGGAGACAGGTATGTTTGAAAAGCTGAAAACTTTAAAAGACCAGTATGAACAGCTGTGCGCCCGGCTGGAGCTGCCGGAGACCTATTCCGACGCCTCCGCCTACGCCCGCTATGAGCGGGAGGTCAGGGAGCTGGCTCCTGTGGTGGAGGCCTATACCGCCTATGAAAAAGCGGGGCAGGCTATGGAAGAAGCCATGGAGCTTATGACGGATGCGGAGATGAAGGAGCTGGCCCAGGAGGAATATGCCCAGGCCAAGGCCCGGCGGGAGAAGCTGAGCCAGGAGATAAAAATACTGTTGCTGCCAAAGGACCCCAATGACGATAAGAACGTCATAATGGAGATACGCGGCGGCGTTGGCGGCGAGGAGGGCATGCTCTTTGCGGCGGACCTTTTCCGAATGTACAGCATGTATGCCGAGTCCAAGGGCTGGCGGCTGGAGATAGCCAACATCAGCGAGACCGAGCTGGGAGGCATAAAAGAGATAAGCTTTGTCATAGAGGGCCAGGGGGCCTATTCCCGGCTGAAGTTTGAGGCCGGGGGCCATCGGGTCCAGCGTATACCGGTCACCGAGTCGGGAGGGCGTCTTCACACCTCCGCCGCCACCGTAGCGGTATTGCCGGAGGTGGAGGAAGTGGACTTTAAACTGGACATGAACGATCTGAAGATAGACACTTTTCGCTCCTCCGGCGCAGGAGGCCAGCACGTAAACAAGACGGAGAGCGCAATAAGGATAACCCACCTGCCCACTGGCCTGGTGGTGGAGTGCCAGGACGAGCGCAGTCAATACAAGAACAAGGATCGGGCTATGCAGATACTGCGCTCCAAGCTCTATGAGCGGGAGCAGGCCAAAAAGAATGAGGCTCTGGCCAGCGAGCGGCGCAGCCAGATAGGCTCCGGGGACCGCAGCGAGAGGATACGCACCTATAACTTCCCCCAGAACCGTGTCACCGACCATCGGCTTACAGGGGACATGAAGAACTTTAACTTGC
>CALXGF010000176.1 GCA_944387735.1 uncultured Oscillospiraceae bacterium | reverse complement strand
ACCCTGGGCCATCGCTTGTATACAGTTTGAGCCCGGCGGGAATTTTCCCCGCCGGGCTTATAATCTTTTCTCTGTTTTATTCTTTTCCCATATTTTAGCCTCGGTCAAAGGCGCTGAAATATATGGCCCCTACCGCCTGGGCAAACTGGGCCACGGTCACATCCCGCCTGCCGGCCAGCTGCTCCATCAGAGGCGTCAGGGCCAGACCGTCGTCGGCGGGACAGAGCTCCATGTCCGGCAGCAGCTGGCAGAAGCCCTCCCGAATAAGCTGAAAGCAGACCGGCTCTTTTATAAAGCGGCCGAAGAGGTATCGGCTCCTGGCGCCGGTATCCAGAAGGTACTCCATCTCCCTGGTCATCTGGGCCAGATTCCTGCCTATGCGCCGAAAGACCTCCAGGGCGGCCTCATCCCCTTTTGCCGCCGAGCGCATGAGGCTCTCCAGGCAGGGCTTACGCAGGTCCCTGGGACTCATACTTATGCCCAGGACTCCGTCCTTCTCCTCAGTAAATCCCTCCAGCAGCTCCGGCTTCAGCTGCCAGGCCATGCGGTAGGCCGCAGCCTGGCCCAGATAGCGCCGCAGTCCCGGCAGGCCGGAGTTCTCGTTTTTCACCGAGCGCAGATCCTCCGCCGGGTAAGTCCTCCATCCTTCGCTGCCCAGGTCCACCAGCAGGTCGTAGAGCTCCAAAGGGATATCCGGTATCTCCCCGCTGGCCTTTATCCAGCCGGTACCCAGGTCTGTACCCAGGGAATGGGCCACTATGCCCCCCTGCCCCAGCCTTGCCTTAGCGTCCCAGGCCAGCTCCGCCGCCGCACTGAAGGCCGCCATTGGCCCGTCGTTGACTATCTCCACCCGGCCCCCCGGCAGGCAGAGCTTCCTGAGCTCCGCCCCCAGGCAGCTGAGCTTTGTAAACTCTTTCTCATAATCCAGCTCCCGGTTCTCCCTCATGCCCTTGGTCTTGGGGGTCTCCCCCCCAAGGATCCGGTTGTTGATGACCACATCGGGAAAGCTGAGGCCGATGCCGGAGAACAGGGGCAGTTCCGCCCTTGAGCAGGCTTTCACCGCAGATTCCATCAGCTCATGGCCGGCCTCCTTCTCCAGCGCCCGCTCCAGGAGCTGCCGTTCAGGCCCGTCTTTCGGCAGATATTCTGCCCATAGGCGGGCCTGCATCAGCTCCGCCAGCAGCAATATGGGCCGGATAAGGCCCTCAGCCACGGGACTCGCTGCCGGGTTCCAGTCGTACTCCTTCACCGCCAGGAGCCGGCCGTCCAGAGCCAGGGCCAGCTTTATGTCCGTGCCCCCCACGTCTATGCCGCAGAAGGCGCCCCTGCGGCAGCTCTCCACAGCCCGGCGGAGCTTTGTCTCCAGCCCCTCTCCCGGTCCGGTCTCCGGGGCGGGGCTTGCCCCGTGGTTTTCAAGGCCCTCAAGACCCATTTCAAAGGCCGGCAGGCCCAGGCTCCGGCATAGACGTCCGGCGATGTTCAGCGCCTTTTTAAGCCCCGGCTCCCTTTGGAAGGAGTCCAGGCAGTCCTCCGCCAGAGCCCTCAGCTCGCCGTCCTCCATGTCCAGGCCCAGGTACAGGGCCCTGCCGCTGTAGCAGGAAAGGACATTGAACACTCTGGCTCTGAGATATCTCAGCAGAAAGCTCCGCTGCTCCTCAGTCTCCCAGTCCGGCACAGGGCAGGCATAGTCCCTCTGCGTTCCGTCCAGGCAGCTAAGGCGCAGCTTCAGAGCCTTTGTTCCGGGCTCTGAGGCAAAAGCCTCTCTCACTTCACTTATCCAAACAGCCTCTCCCTGCCGGGAGAGGCCGATGTATTTGTCTATAAGCTTCACTTTCAATCCTCCGCAAGGTCCAGCCCCTGCTCTATCAGCTCCCGGCGGAAGCGCTTTGCGTCATTGTAAAATACGCTGCCGCCCATGCCGGTGCAGCGGGCGCACTCCACATTGGTGGGGCTGTCGTCCACGAACCAGCACTCCTCCGGCTTCAAATCAAAGTCGGAGTAGAGCCGCTCATATATCTCGTGCATGGGTTTTAACAGCTTCACGTCCGCCGAGACTATCTTGCCCATAAAGCACTCGGAGCCGGGGATGCGGTGGAAGTATTTGTGCAGCTCCGAGGAGGCGTTGGACAGCAGGTAGACGCCGTAGCCCTTGGCTCTCAGCTCCCGCACCAGCTCCGCCATGCCCGGCACCGGCACTATCTCCCCATACCACCATCGGCAGCACAGCTCCTCCGCCGCTGCGTGGAGGCGCTCCGGAAGACGGCGGCACATATCCGCCGCAGCCTCCGCCGGCAGCTTGGTGCCGTGGTCGGTGCTGACCCAATCGGCGCTGCGGAATATCTCCCGCTTCAGCAGGGCGGCGTCCTCCCCTGTGTAGCCCAGGCGGGCTATATAGCTGTCCGGATCAAAGTACATCAGCACCTGACCCATATCGAAAACCAGGTTTTTTATCATGCCGTCTCCTTTTCCTTTTTGCCCAAGCCCAGCCCCAGCCGCTGAAAGCGGCGGCGCCATTTTGCCCTGTGGTCCAGTCTCTCGCCCAGGTCCCTGGCTCCCACGCCGTAGACCAGGTAGAGTATCAGTCCGCTCACCAGCATGATGAACACCGTAGAGGCGCAGCGGCGGCCCGAGGCGTTCACATTATAGCCGTAAAGCCCCTCCTCGGCGCACATGGCCTGAATGACCATGGCATAGCTGGTGCCGTAGGAGCTGGCAAAGGTGGCGGACATGTCGTACTCGGTAAAGAGGGCGTTGAAGTTCAAAGCGAACACCGCCAGGACGCTGGGCAAAATGATAGGAAGCTTCACCCGCATGAAGGTTGTAAAGCCCCCCGCTCCCAGGTTCCGGGCCGCATCCTCCAGCTCCTCGTCTATGGCATAGAAGGAAGCCCTTATCATCCTCAGGGAGAAGGGCAGCTTCACCACGGTATAGGCCATGATGATCAGCAGCCGCACATTCTGGGCATAGTAGAGGTTATAGTTGCCCACATACCAGATCGTCTCGGAATTGAAGTAGGTGCGGTAGGAATAGCAGATGAGTATTGTGGGCAGCAGCCAGGGGAAGAGCAGAGCATACTCCAATACGATGCCGGACTTCTTGCCCTTGTGCTTGAAGATATAGTTGCAGGCCACCACCACGATGACGCAGGCCAAGGCCGCCGCCACTATGGACAGTATGAAGCTCAGCTTGATGCCGCCCAGGGTTGCGTCGTTGGCGAAGAGGCCGGAGATGGAGCCCTCCCGGACCTTGTATTTGCCCCGGCTGGTGAGGTACATGTAGTCCTCCTGGCCGAAGAAATTCACCAGAGTCCAGCTGCCGAGATCCAGCTTCTTCATACGGATGGCACTGTAGGTCTGGAAGGAGAAGATTATTATCATCACCACGGGGATCATGTAGATGACAAAGAGCACATAGGCGTAGATATGGGCCAGGACATTGGCCACGGGGTTTGTTATCTTCTGCTTTTCCAGCTTGGTCTTGGTCTTGGAGACGGATAGGTAATGTCCCTTGCGCTCATAGGCGGAGAGCACCGTCAGCAATATGATGGTGAACATGGCCAGGATAATGGACAGCAGGGCCGCCCTGGCCTGGGGAAAGGCCTCGTCCGCCGTGGAGGAACCGGCCAGGCGCACTATCTCCGGGTTAATGGAGTCGTAGCCCAGCAGAGTGGGGGCGGACATGGCGCAAAGACCGGTGATAAATGTCATGACCGTCAGGGAGAACATGGTGGGGATGAGGGTGGGAAAGACCACCTTCCACAGCACCTTGAAGGGCTTTGCCCCCATGTTCCGGGCCGCTTCCACCGTGTTGTAGTCTATGCCCCTTATGGCGTTTCTCAAAAACAGGGCATGGTTGCTGGTGCAGGCGAAGGTCATGGTAAAGAGCACGGCGTTGAAGCCGGTGAACCAGTTCTCATTAAAGCCGGGGAAGGCATTTGCCAGAGCGGTGGTGAGTATACCGTCGGGAGCGTAGAGGAAGAGGTAACCCGTCACCAGGGCCACGCCGCTGTAGATAAGGGTGGTCATATAGCCCAGGCGCAGTATCTTTGCCCCCTTGATGTCAAAATACTCGGTGAGCAAAACTATGGACACGCCCACTATATTCACCGTCACCACCAGGCAGATTGCCAGCTTCAGAGAGTTCCACACATATTTGCCCATATTCCCGGCAAAGAAAAAGCGGATGACCGCAAAGGGGTCCCGCTCCCCGGCGGCATTGGTGGTGGTGAAAATACTGGTAAGGGTGTTGAGGCAGGGCAGTAGCATGAATCCAAAGAAAAGATACACAAATAGCCCCAGCCCGATGATGCGAAACAGGAACTCCGCCCGCAGGCGCCTGTCCAGGCTTTTGCTCACTTCTCCCCCACCTCCTCCCCGGAGGGCTCATAGGCCATGATATGGGCGGGGTTTATAAGCACCTTCACCTGCTGCTGAGGGGAGTAGATGTTCACTCCGTCATTTTTCTCTATCACCTTCAGGGTCTGACCCCCGGCGGTGATATAGTATTTTATGTACAGCCCGTAGTACTCCAGGCTGTCCACCACGCCGTCCAGCACCAGCTCGCCGGGCCGGGGCGGCACGTTCACATGGATGCGCTCCAGGCGCATATAGTTGTGTTTTTTCGGGTCGATATCGGCCCCTGTATTTATAAGCCCATCCACGATCTCCGGCCCAAGGCGGTTTATATCGCCGATGAAGTTACAGACAAATTCAGTTTCGCTGTGGTTATAGACCTGGTTGGGAGTGCCCACCTGCTCTATGACGCCCTTGTTGAAAACGGCAATGCGGTCGGACAGGGTCAGGGCCTCCTCCTGGTCGTGGGTGACGTATATGGTGGTGATGCCGAATTCCTTCTGCATCTTCTTAAGCTCGTTTCTAAGCTGCACCCTGAGCTTTGCGTCCAGGTTTGAAAGGGGCTCGTCCATGCAGATTATGGCCGGACCTGTCACAAGAGCTCTGGCAATGGCCACACGCTGCTGCTGGCCGCCGGAAAGCTGGGAAACGGCCTTCATAAGCTGTTCGTCGCTTAAGTCCACCTTCTTTGCTATCTCCCGCACCCGCCGGTCTATCTCCGGCTTTTTCAGCTTCTTCACCTTCAGGCCGAAGGCGATATTGTCATACACGGTCATGGTGGGGAAAAGGGCATAGCTCTGGAAAACGATGCCTATGTTCCTGTCCTCTATGGGCACATGGGTTATGTCCTTGCCCTTGACCACCACGTTTCCCTCCACCGGCTCAATGAAGCCTGTGAGAGTGCGCAGGGTGGTGGTCTTGCCGCAGCCGGAGGGACCCAGGAAGGTAAAGAACTCCCCCTCCTTCACATGGACGCTGATGCCGTGGAGAGCCGTAAAGTCCCCAAACTTCACCACGATGTCATTGAGCCTTATCATATGTCATTTCTCCTTAAAGTTCTCTCTTGGTTTTTCTCTCTCATTTCAGCTGTGGCGGGCCATCTGGCCCGCCACAGTGAAGGGTATTTACTTTTTTTATCAGCCGGCAGCCTGGGTCAGGGTAGCCCAGTCCAGATTCTCCCAATCGGGCTCGTCAACGGCGGCGCTCTGGTCGGCCCAGTAGAAGCCCAGGTTGGTCATGATGTTGGTCCACTCGCTGGAGTGGGCGGCAACATACTCGGCATAGTTCATATCGGTGCCCTCAACAGGGGTAAGGGCAAAGTTCTTGATGGTGTAGATGGCGGGGATGCCGTCGGGGTAGAGGATGGCGGCAGCGGCAGTGTTGCAGGGATAGGAGTCGAACTCTTCGCCCCAGGCGGCCTGCACGTCGGCGGAGCCGAACCACTCGGCAAAGGCCATGACGGCCTCGGTCTCCTCGGCGCTGCGTCCGGCCTTATCCAGGATGCCCAGATACGCGGCAATGTAGTAGGTGCCGTCGTCTATATCCACCAGGGCCCAGTTCTCAGGCTCCAGGGCGCCCACGAGAGGATTCTCGGAGCTGTCGGCTGCGGCGTCAATGTTGCCGTAGAGGGAGGAGGAGTAATAGGTGGAGACCTGAACGTCGCCCTTGTTCAGGGGCTGGAAGCCGTACTTATAGTCGTCATCGGAGGAGTACACGCCCTCGGCGCAGTATTTCCACAGGGTCTTCCAGCCGTCCAGGCTGATGCCGCCGGCGGGGGACTCGGGGTCAACAAAGGCGTAGAGCATGGCGGAGTTGATGTTGGAGTTGGTAGTGCCGCCCACCTTGTTCTGGCGGTACCAGCTGTAGCCGCAGTCCACCACGTCT
>CALXGF010000175.1 GCA_944387735.1 uncultured Oscillospiraceae bacterium | reverse complement strand
CCAGTAGGGCGAGGCCGGAGGAGAGCATCCGAGAGTCCACAGGGAAGACGTCGCCCAGATCCTGGGCTGCCAGACAGGCGTTGGAAAAGGAGCAGGAGAGCTCCGAGCTGATATCCAGGTGGACCACCTGATATCCTGCGCTGGTAAACTGGGAAAAGAAATCTATAAATTGCTGATAAGCGGCGGCGGCAGTTTTGGGAAGAGTTCCGTCCTCCCGGTAGCGCCGGTACATGGCCTCAGGGCTAAAGCCCTCTCCGTCATAGAAGGTCTCCTCTCCCAGCTGAATAGTCAGAGGGATGGTCCTGATATTGAAACGCTCCATCAGCTCCTTGGGCAGGTCGCAGGTACTGTCGGCAGTGATCATTACAGGTTTATTCAAAAAAATTCATCTCCAACCATTAAAAATAGTAGAATTTATTTTAGCATGAATGAGGATTTTTTGCAATGTAAAAAAGGAAAAACGGGAAAAAAACTCCCCCTGTAAAGGGGGAGATAGAGTCTGTCGAAAAAGCCGGATAAGGCTTTATGTCCTTCTGAGCCTGGGAAGTATATCGTGGGACCAGCCCAGGACCATGCCCGCAATAAGAAAGAAGCTCAGTTCCCTCATATCTGTGGGCGCTCTCCTGTCGGCGCAGGCGGTGAAGATGACTACCTCGAACATGCCGTAGAGGAGTATACCCGCCAGGGGGATAGTGAGGGTTTTCTCAGCCAGACTGATGCGGCTGTCCCCGGTGAAGAACAGGTGCAGCATACGTACAAGCAGCAGCAAACAGAAGGCGAGCACCAGCAGGAATCCCGGCAGACCCGTGAGCATAAAGACCTCCAGCAGGAAATTATGCATATGGGTAAAGGGGACAGGAAAATCCACAAAGGTGTTGGGAACTGTCATAAGCTTGTCGGCAAAACTGCCTATAAGTATACGTTTTGGGTCGGCTTTCAGCGTGGGTATAAAAGAGGCGTATATCTGGCTGCGCTCTGAGAGGTTGGAGATATCCTCTTTAAGATCCCGGTTGTCGCTGAAATCAACCCCCGAGACGCTCTCCTCTCCCTCCGCAGCCTGGGAGGTCTCGGAAATAAGAAAGCCTGAGACATCGCTCATCAGGGAGGATAGCAGGTCGAAGCTTTTAAAGCCGAGAGGAATAAGCAAGGCGGCGCACAGCAGTACGGCAATGGATTTTTCCCACAGCTTTTTAAGGGGGAGGTATCTAAAAGCCAGGAGTATAGCCAGCATGGCAAGGCTGCCGGAGGTAATTACTTTTACCGTGCGGGAAAAGCACAGGCCGATTGCCACGTAAAACAGCAGCCCGGCTATAACTATCGGTATGCGCCAAAGCTTATTTTTACATGCAAAGAATTGATACACCATCATACACAGGGAAATGTAGAACCAGAGGGAGGATATGGTGCGGTTGGTGTTAAAGACGTTTATGTAGTGGATGTGCCAGGGTTCGTCCAGGCCGAAGAGCACTCCCTCCGGAGGCAGGTATAGGTAGGTGCCCAAAAGGTTCAAAACTATTGCCAGGAGTCCGGAGCAAAAGTAAAAAAGCCCAAGCGCCAGGCAGAACCAGTTCATAAAGCGGCGGCGCTGGGGGGCTTCCAGCGCCAGCCCGGTAGCCAGCGCTGCTGCGCAGAGGAACTTACTGAGCACCAGGTCGCTCTCCCTCACCATGTACATGTCGGAGTTGAGCATCCGGCTTATCAGCAGCCACAGAGCGTAGAGTCCGGCCAGCTTCACCTCCAATGTAAAGCCGAAACGCTTAATGAAAAAAGCCAGGGCGATTACGGCCACAACCAGAGTCTTGCCGTAAAAGGAGTAGAGATCGGCCCAACGCTCGGGGGCGACGGGACAGACCATAAAAAAGCAGAATACCAAAAAGACAAGAACCGCATGCCACCTGGGCCAGCGCTCCTCGGCGGGAGCCAAGTTTTTTCTGTTCATAGGCCGCCTCCTATTTGTGATATCTGGAGCCTTCGTTTATCTTAAAGGAGCGGTAGAGCTGCTCGGCCAGCATGACCCTGGCCAGATGGTGAGGAAAGGTCATAGGGGACATGCTCAGCCTCAAATCAGCTCTGGCCTTCACTTTGGGGGACAGGCCGTAGGAGCCGCCTATAATAAAGCACATCCTGGGCTTTCCGGAGCCCTCCACCTTGGAGATCAGCTCAGCCAGAGCTTCGCTGGACATTTCCCGGCCCTCAATGCACAGCGCAACTGCGTAGCTGTCGCCGGGAACAGCGGATAGAATATCCTCCGCCTCTCTGTCCAGGGCTTTCTCCAGCTCCCTGGGCGAGGGGCTGTCCCCCAGCTTCTGCTCCGTCGGCTCCAGAAGCTGAAGCTTGCAATAGGGCTGCAAGCGTTTTATATACTCATTGAAAGCGTCGATATAGAATTTCTCCCTCATACGGCCGACGCAGATGATTTTTACCGAAAGCATGGCGCAGCCTCCCTGACAGCCAGACTCAGCCCCCCGGCAGGGGGGGCGCAGTGCAGCTCCACAGCCAAACCCTCCAGCTTGGAGCGCACGGTAGCCAGAGCCAGGTCCGGACGGTTGTTCTCCCGGCTGAGATGGCCCAGGACTATCTGCCTGGTGCCATGCCTGCAGAGATAAAGAGCGAGACCGGCGCAGCTGTCGTTGGAGAGGTGGCCCCGGTTGGACAGGATACGCCGCTTCAGATATATGGGGTAGTTGCCGTCGGTGAGCAGGCCCAGGTCGTGATTTGCCTCGATGAGTACGGTGTCGGCCCCGGTGAGGGCCTCCAGCACTTCCTCGGTCACATGGCCCATGTCTGTAGCCATGGCAAAGGAGCCTCCCCCCTCCACCCGGTATCCCACGCTCTCGTCGGTATCGTGGGGGGTGTGAAAGGCCCGTATAAGGAAAGCGCCCAGGCCGAAGGGCTGTCCGACGGAGATGATGTGCAGGAGGGGCTCAATATCCGGCAGCATGCCCCTCAGCCGGTTTGCAATAGTGTGGGGGGCATATATGGGGATATCACAGTGCTTTATCAGCATTTTCAGCCCTGAAATATGATCGGAGTGCTCATGGGTGATGAGCACTCCGGAGATGTCGTTAAGCTCAAGCCCAAGCTCTCTGAGGGCCTCGGCTGTCCTACGCATGGAAATACCTGCGTCGATGAGAATGTGGCTTCCGCCGCTGCTGAGACACAGGCAGTTGCCGCTGGAGCCGCTGGCAAAGATATGTACATTCATCAGCAGACGCACACTATCTTGTCGGTGGAATCGGAGTCCTCAGGCTCGTCCACACACTCTATGTCCGCTCCCAGGGCCTTCAGCTTGCCCACAAAATTCTCATAGCCCCGCTCTATGTAGCGCACATCCTCCACGACTGTCGTGCCGGTGGCGCACATGCCGGCAATAACCATGGCGGCGCCGGCTCTAAGATCGCAGGCGTGGACGGGAGCGCCGGTGAGGCGCTTGCCCCCCTCTATAACGGCCACACGGCCGTCCACCTGTATCTCCGCTCCCATCTTCCGCAGCTCGTTGGTGTACTTAAAACGGTTGTCGTACACGCCCTCGGTAATGACGGAGGTGCCGTTGGCAAGGCACATGAGAGCGCCCATTGGCGGCTGCATGTCGGTGGGAAAACCGGGATAGGGCAGTGTCTTGATGTTGACCTTTCTCAGGGAACTGGCGCCCTTGACCAGGACGGAATCCTCGTATTCCTGCACGATGGTGCCGGTCTCCCGGAGTTTTGCGCTGATACATTCCAGGTGCCTGGGGATGACGTTCTTTATAAGGACCTCTCCGCCGGTAGCGGCGGCGGCCACCATATAGGTGCCGGCCTCTATCTGGTCGGGAATGATGGCGTAACTGCCCCCGTGGAGCCTGTCTACGCCGTTGACCTTCACTGTGTCCGTGCCGGCTCCCCGAACGTCGGCGCCCATGGAGTTAAGAAAGTTGGCCAGGTCCACGATGTGGGGCTCTCTGGCGGCGTTTTCTATGACGGTGCGGCCCTGGGCCAGGGCGGCGGCCAGGATGATGTTCATAGTGGCGCCCACGGAAACCTTATCCAGATATATCCGTGCCCCGTGGAGACGGCCGTCTCTGGCATCGGCATAGACAAAACCGTTTTTGACGTCCACATCGGCGCCCAGGGCGGTCATACCCTTTATGTGCTGGTCTATGGGGCGGACTCCAAAATTGCAGCCTCCCGGCATAGTGGTTTTGGCGCTGCCGAAGCGGCCAAGCATGGCGCCTATAAGATAGTAGGAAGCTCTGATCTTACGCATGAGATCGTAAGGGGCGTCCTGATAGCGCACATTTGTGCAGTCGATCTCGATGGTGGATTTGTTCAGAAAGCGGACTTTTGCGCCCAGCTCCTTAAGTATGGTCAGCAGCATATCGGTGTCGCTGATCTGGGGTATATTCTCTATGTGGCAGACCCCGTCCACCATAAGGGCGGCGGGAATTATGGCCACTGCGGCGTTTTTTGCTCCGCTTATCTCCACTTCGCCGTGGAGAGCCTTGCCGCCGTTGATAATATATTTTTCCAAAATTTGCACCTTCCAATACAGTCGGATGCCGGTCTCCGGCCCTGCCGGATACAGGGACAGCCGGACTCACCGACTTCAGATTTTACCACATATATAGCTCTTTGGCAACTGTTTTATTCCAAACCCCGCTGCTTCAGCAGCTTTTCAGCCTTCATGAGAGCTATAATTGTTTTGGCATCTTCTATCTGGTTGGCCATAATCATGTCCATAAGCTGGTCCATACTGTACTTTTCTACGTTGAGGAATTCCCCCTCGTCCAGATGGCAGCGGCCGGGGTGTAGACCCAGGGCCAGATAGACGTGGAGCTTCTCGCTGGAGAAGCCGGGGGAGGTATAGAATACGCCCAGGTAAATCAGCTCGTCGGCTGTAAAGCCGGTCTCCTCGCTGAGCTCACGGACAGCGCAGTCGTAATGGTCCTCGCCGTATTCAAGCTTGCCTGCGGGGGTCTCAAGGATCATGTGCCCTGCGGGATACCTGAACTGCCGGACCATATAGCAAAAGCCCTTGTCGTCCACGGGCAGGATAGTCACGCCTCCGGGGTGCTCCACCACCTCGCGATTGGCGAGACTGCCGTCGTTGAGCCGCACCTTGTCCAGGTGCACGTCCACGATAATGCCGTGGTATTTGTCCACCCTGTCCATGCGCTCCTCAAAGTATTCCATAGCGATGACCCCCTTGAAGGAAATATAATGAAAATGATTTACATAACTGGCATAAGAAGTATATCACAGGGCCGGGCAGATTACCAGATTTTTTTAAGCTGCATGGGGAAAAATCCATTGGCAAAAATAACGAAAAAAGGGGGAAAAAATTGTAAGATGCCGCAGGAGCCTGGGAAGGAGCTGGAAAAGGGGAATGGGCTAATTCACAAAAATTACTTTTATTTCCGGCGGGGCTGTGGTATAATCAACAGGCCGTGAGAGGGAGAGGAAGTGAAAGCCGTGGCTAAGCAGACCGGAAAAAAGGAAATATGCGCAAACCGCAAGGCGTTTCACGAGTATTTCGTGCTGGAGCGTTATGAGGCCGGCATTGAGCTGGCCGGCACGGAAGTAAAGTCCGTCCGGGCCGGGCAGGTGAATCTGAAGGATTCCTTCTGTACCGTGAAGGACGGTGAACTCTTCGTCCGGGGCATGCACATCAGCCCCTACGAGCACGGCAACATTTTCAATAAGGACCCTGTGCGCCCCCGCCGTCTGCTGATGCACAAGCGGGAGATAATCAAGCTAAACAGCCGCATAATGCAGGACGGAGTGGCCCTGGTGCCTCTTTCCCTGTATTTCAAGGACAGCCGGGTAAAACTGGAGCTGGGCCTGTGTAAGGGCAAAAAACTCCATGACAAGCGGGATAGTGAGGCTGACAGGCAGTCCAAGCGGGATATCGACAGAGTAATGAAGGAGAGAAACTACCGATGAGCAATCCAATAGTCACTTTTGAAATGGAAAATGGCGGCGTTATGAAGGCGGAGCTCTACCCCGATGTGGCGCCAAATACCGTGAATAACTTTATCTCTCTGGTGAAGAAGGGCTTTTATGACGGGCTAATATTCCACCGGGTTATCCCCGGCTTTATGATCCAGGGAGGGGATCCGAAAGGCAGCGGCGTGGGCGGCCCCGGCTACTGCATCAAGGGGGAGTTTGCAGCCAACGGATTTGCCAACGGCCTGAAGCACCAGCGGGGAGTTTTGTCCATGGCCCGCACCATGGCTCCAGATTCTGCGGGCAGCCAGTTCTTTGTGATGCATGAGGATTCCCCTCACCTGGACGGCCAGTACGCCGCCTTTGGCAAGGTAACCGAGGGCATAGAGGTTGTAGACGAAATTTGCAAGGTCCGCACCGACTATAACGACCGCCCCAGGATGCCCCAGGTGATGAAAAAGGTCACGGTGGAGACCTTCGGCGTGGACTATCCCGAACCTGTTACCGAGTAAGAATACTCAGTACATTATCAGCCTGAACGCTCACATGGGCATATGCCGTTTAAAAGGCATATGCCTGGCGGGCCTCAAATATTTCCATATGGGGATGTAAGGGTTTCGACGGGGGCGTGGAGGCAGGAATAGCGGGCGGATGCGCCTACCATCCATAAAATGGGCAGCTTTATAAATTAAAGAACAACGACAAACCTGTTCTTCTCGCTGCTTAATTAGCGAGCGTCCCACCTGGGAGGACCACGGCCTGGGCTGGGGCGTCGACTAGTGGTGAACGTGAGCATGCAAAGCTTTGAGCATGCCATGTATAATGAAGCTACCGAATCCGGGAGAGTGACGGTTCTCGCCCGGAGGAGGGAATCTAAATAACCGCCTGCGCCCGGAGAAGTTCCTGTTAAAGCGCTTTCGGACGGGGGTTCAACTCCCCCCATCTCCACCATTGTAGAGCTGTACGAACCGAGGGCGGTTTGGAAGTATCAATTTCCATTACCTTCTTTGGTTTCATAGCTCGGGCATATCTGCCCAAAAACTAAAAAAAGACCACCTCAGCCGTAAAGGA
>CALXGF010000174.1 GCA_944387735.1 uncultured Oscillospiraceae bacterium | reverse complement strand
CCCAGCGCCGCCAGGGCAAAGAGCAGTACGGCCCAGTCCGCCCCGCTTATGCCGAAGGCGGTAATACTGCCGTCGAAGAGCGTCCAGGGGGCAAAATCCCTGAGCATGTTCCGGCAGTAGACCAGGGCTTTGGCGAGATTTTCCGAGCGGAAAAATATCCAGGCAAAGCTCACCAGGGAGAAGGTGACGAATCTTTGCCCCAGCCTGAAGGCAGCCTTGGAACGATCTATCCCCAGCCGGTCATACAGGGCGTTGCGTCCCGGTCTGGTGGCGTGTCCGAAGACCTGGTAAAAGCCGTGGAGAGCCCCCCAGAGTACAAAACTCCAGGCCGCCCCGTGCCACAGACCGCTGACCAGAAACACAATGAATATGTTTACATAACGTCTCGCAGTCCCCTTCCGGCTGCCCCCCAGAGGGAAGTAGAGATATTCGGTGAGCCAGCTGGTGAGGGAGATGTGCCAGCGTCTCCAGAAGTCGTGAATATCCGTAGCCAGATAGGGCTGGCGGAAGTTATCTCCCAGCTTGAAGCCGAAGAGCCGGGCCAGGGCAATAGCCATGTAGCTGTAGCCGGCAAAGTCTGCGTAAATCTGAAAAGTATAGGCCAGGGAATTGAGCATGAGGATTGCGCCGCTGTAGTCGTAATACTCCAGGAATAGCTTGTCGGTCATCAGGGCCAGACGGTCGGCAATGACCAGCTTCAAAAAGGCTCCCCAGAGAAATACCAAGAGAAAAAAGCTGAAGTTTTCATAACTCAGTGTCCGTTTCTCCCGTATCTGGGGCAACAGCTCCCGACCCTTTTGGATGGGTCCGGAGATCACCGTAGGGAAGAAGCAGACGAAGAGTCCGTAATTTATAATATTCCGCTCAGCCTCCAGCTTGTGGTTATAAAGGTCAAAAAGGTAAGAGCAGCTTTGGAACACATAGAAACTCAGGCCCACCGGCAGCAGTATCTCCGGAAGGCTGAAATTCAAACCCGTAAGGCTCTGTATGCTGCCCAGGGCAAAGCCGGTGTACTTAAACGTCAGCAGCGCCAGGAGGTTTACAACAGCGGCAGCTATATATATGCGCCGGTCTCTGTCCCCAAGCAGTCCGCCAAGATAGCTCACGGCAGTGCAGGCAATAAGCAGCAGCAGATATTTAAAATCGTAGCTTGCGTAAAAAACAAGGCTTGCCAGCAGCAAGACGGCGTTCTGCCCCTTTGCGCTTCTCATTATGGCATAGATGAGAAAACACAGAGGCAGAAACAGCGCCCAGAACTGTAGGTTAACAAATGACATATATGCTCCCTTCCGCCGTCCTGCGGCGGCAGCAGGTCACAGCAGGATGACTCCAGCCTTTTCACATTCTTCCACAGTGGCCTCATCCCAGATGGATGCCTGGACCTCACCGATGTGGGCCTTGCCAAGCAGCAGCATGGACAGGCGGGACTGGCCGATGCCGCCGCCTATGGTGAGGGGCAGCTCCCCGTTGAGCAGGGCCTTGTGGTAGGGCAGCTCCCGGCGGCTGTCGCATCCGGCCATGGTGAGCTGCCGGTCCATGGACTCCGGGTCCACCCTGATGCCCATGGAGGATATCTCCATGGCGCAGCCCAACACGTCGTACCAGAACATGATGTCCCCATTGAGAGACCAGTCGTCGTAGTCCGGGGCACGGCCGTCATGGGGCTTGCCTGACTTGAGGGGTGCGCCGATACCCATTATAAAGGCGGTGCCGTGCTCTTTCAGATAGGCATTTTCCCGCTCCTTGGGGCTGAGTCCGGGATACATGTCCTCCAGCTGCTGGGAGGAGACAAAACTCACCTGACGCTTGAGTTTGGGCAGCACCGACAGCTGGGGGTACATGGCCTGCATTGTATCCTGGGTATCGCAGATGGCGGAGACGATGTCCATAACGGTGAGCTTCAGGTAATCCAGATTCCGATTCTCCGGGAGTATGACCTTTTCCCAGTCCCACTGGTCCACATAGACGGAGTGGAGATTGTCCAGCTCGTCCTCGTCCCGTCGGATGGCGTTCATGTCGGCGTATATACCCTTTCCGGGATAGAATCCGTAGCGTTTCAGGGCAAGCCGCTTCCACTTGGCCAAGGACTGGACCACCTCGGCCCTGTGGTCGGAGCGAAGTATATCGAAGGAGACCGGCCGCTCATAACCGTTGAGGTTGTCGTTGAGGCCGGAATTTTCATCCACGAACAGGGGGGCGGAGACCCGGTACAGGTTCAGCTTTGCCCCCAGGTTATCTTCAAACAGCCGCTTTAACAGACTGATAGCTTTCTGGGTATCATAGATGGAAAGTATGCTTTTATAGTTTTCGGGAATGGTAGTCTTCATTTATTTTTCTCCTGCTTCTTTTTATCTTTCTCCTCAGGGCGGCTGAGCAGTTCCACTATCTTCTGATAGTAGCCCTCGGCATCCCGGCGGAAATTTTTCTCTATCTGCTTGGCCTGCTCCTCGTTGGCGCAGAGAAAATTGAGCTGAATTATCTCCCCCACCCCGTCGGACATGGCCAGCTCCACAGTGATGCCGCCCTGGCTGTCGTGATGCTTTGCGGTTATCATGGCGGCCCTGCGCATCCGCTCCTCTACCGGAGCGATGAGCTTTTGTGCCTTTGAGCGCACGGAGTAGGGCAGGCTGCTCTCCACTGCATCGGCATTGCGCGCGCCCTTTTCGGTGATGCAGTAGCCCTCCTCGCTCTCGGTAATATGCCCCGTGTCCACCAGCTCCGCCAGGCAGTCGGAATAGTCGAAGTAGCCCACGCCGCTGTCACACTGGCACAGCTCCGCCAGAGTCTCAGGGTCCACCGTCCCCGGCAGACGGCGAAGGATATACAGTATCAGGATCTTTATATCCAGCTTTTCATGGATGAATCCAAGACGTCCCATGAGCACCTCCAAACAATAATTCATTATATTATATACTGTAGTCCCGGCTTTTTTCAAGTCTTAATTGACACACTGCCGCCCCAGACGCATACACTGTACTGAAGATTCTTCAATCCAGACAATAGGAGGTATATCCATGGCCGACAGAGTTGTGCCCGGGCCTGTTGAAAGCTCGGCAAACATTCGAGAAGCCGTATGCATCAATACAAGAAAGATATTTGACAGCTGCAGAGATAAGGACTGCGTGGATGATCTGAGGGTATTCCCCACCGTCTCTTCCCAGTCCTACATAGAAAACGCCCTGAGTATCCGCCCCAAGCGGGCAGAGCTGCTCTATGTAGACGTGAACGTGGAACCGGTGACCTTTAACCGGGGCTGCTATACTGTGGACTGCACCTATTTTTACCGCATCACCGCCGAGACCTTCCCAGCCGGCCAGACCTGCACCGGCCTTGCAGTATTTGACAAGCGGGTCATGCTTTTCGGCAGCGTAGGCAGCGTCAAGTCCTTCTCCTCCGACAGCGTGCTGCCGGTGGCGGATATAGACGACCTGCCCATAGCGGTGGTAAATTCCGTGGACCCCATCTGCCTGCATTGCAAGCTGGTGGACGCCGAGTGTCTGCTGCCTACGGAACTGGAACAGCGCAGCATACCCTCCTTCATAACTTCGGCCTTTAACGAGTCTCTGATTCTCACCGACACGGCCCGGCGCTGGTTTGCCACTATAGGTCAGTTCAGCATTATCCGGCTGGAGCGGGATACCCAGCTGCTCATACCCGCCTATGACTACTGCCTGCCCGACAAGGAGTGCCCCGGCACCATCACCGAGGATGACCCCTGCACTCTCTTCAGCCGCATCCGTTTCCCGGTGGAGGAGTTCTTCCCCCCCGACAGCGTCTGCGACTGTGACGATTACCGCAGCATGAAATAAGAAAAGCCTCCCGTCGGGGAGGCTTTTCTTATTTTGTTAATGAAATATCAAGCCAGGCGGGGAAGCTGAAAGTGCAAAGGGTGTGAATAGCAATGCGCTGGTTACCAGGCGGGGAGCAGAGCTCCCCGCCCGGTGTTTTAAGCTATGGACTGTATATCCTCTTCCTCCGGGACGGGTGCGACAAGTATGTCAGCAACGCCTCCGGCCTTATGGAAGGCCTGGATCCATTTCTGTAATGGTCCACTTCCCATCTATTTTTTCCAGAGTCCATTTCTCTCCACTATAATTTCTTACTAGAAGATTTCCATCTTCATCATAATACTCCTGTGAAAAATCTACTATCATTCCGCTGTGATTTCCCCAGCGCCAAACAAGGTATCTGCTAATATCCAGTTTTACGGAAGCTGCCTGGCTGTACGCTTTGCCCAAATCCAAATGATAATCACCCCAAAGCGGGTGATCGGTATCCGGTCGCAGTTCTCCAGACAATATTGCCTTGGTCTCCGCCCAAAACTCGTCAAAGGGTCTGACCATTGTCAAATAGTACGCCAATTTCAAAACAGCTGCGCACAGAATAATCAGCATAAGCTTTTTTACTACTAACAGTTTCTTAGTCATTCCTCTCTTCCATTTCCCCTATTGGCACAATGAAAACCATTTTATTCTCGGAACTCTTAAACGATGCCGTCAACGAATAATCTAATATGGAAACTGTATTCCCAGCATACATTAAGGCGTCGTCATATACATTTGTAATGATTGTCGCATGATGGATTTCCGGTATCCCATTCGCATCTAATTCTCCAAAGTATAGCAAATCGCCTGGCATAATATTATGTTTGCTAATTGCTTCTTTAACTGCTGCGGTATTACCTGGGACATCATTTTCGTTCTCAATAATAAAAAGAGGACAAAGCCTTCTGCTGAAAAAGTATCCTTTCACATGGCTTCAGCCACCGCAGCCTTCAGTCTGCTCAGATCCTCTGCGTCCGGGTGGCTCAAAGCTGCGTCAAAATTGGCCAGCATGGCGCTGCGCCTGGGGCTCTCCTCCATTTGCATGTAGCGCTCTCTCACGCTCATTGGCATTTTCTCCTGACACATGAAGCTGCCGATGACGGCAACCTCCGACCCCAGATTCGCCTTCACCCGGCCCAGTATCTGCTCAAAGTAGGCTGGAGCTCCGCCAAAGCCGGCGGTGCCGAAGAGGAACAACTTCTGTGTCGTGAGGCTTTTCAGGAACTCGGCGCAGCTGTCGCCGCAACTGCCCTTGTCGGTCCAGAAGCCCAGGTAAATAACCTCCGCCTCCAGAGCCCTGGGGTCGGGCTGCCCAATTATGTTGGTTTAGACCTTTTCGGTTTTGTGCGGGAGCTGAAATTCAAATGCCCGACTTTGCCGGGTAAGCCCCGGAAGTTAAAAAGCCTGGCTGAAAAGCTGGGAACTTTTCTGTCAGGCTTTGGTTTTAAAGCTTTTCCATCTCTCGGCTCATACGATGTGGATAACTCCGAAGGTCAGAAGGGTCATTATAGTAGCAGCTATACACACACCCAGGAAAATGCTGGGCACGGCGCTTTTCAGACGCATATCCAGCAGAGCGGCAATAAGGGCGCCGGTCCAGGCCCCGGTGCCGGGCAGGGGTATGGCCACAAAGATGAGCAGACCCAGAGGGCCGTATTTTTTCACGGTCTCCCCCTTCAGATGAGCCTTGTTCTCCAGCTTGGTAATAAAGCTGTCCATTTTTTCAAAGTGGGCTCTCAGCCAGACAAAGATGCGCCGAATGTACACCACGATAAAAGGTACGGGTATCATATTGCCCACCAGGGCGGCAGTAAGGGCCAGGGGATAGTCCAGGCCAAGAGCTATGCCGTAGGGAAGCCCGGCTCTCAGCTCCACAATAGGGAGCATGGATATAAAGAAAGTGGTAACAAATTTACCGGCAACTGTAGCCGTCATCCATTCAAACATCTGTTTTCTCCATCTACGATTTTTCCGGCGCAGTAAAATTGCCGGCGGCGCTGATTATAACATATGCTGTATTCCTGTGCAAGACATAAAGTTCTTAATTCACCAGATTTTGGGGCTTTCCCGCCAGAAAACAGCGGATATTTTCCTCGGTGCAGTCCATGATACGCTGGCGGCTCTCTCTGGGAGCCCAGCTGATGTGGGGAGTGATGAGGCAGTTTTTTGCGCTGAGCAGAGGGTTTGCCTCGCTGATAGGCTCGCTGCTGACTACGTCCACCGCCGCAGCGGCCACCTTGCCGGAGTTAAGAGCATCGGCCAAATCCTGCTCCACCACCAAGGCGCCCCGGCTGTTGTTTATAAGGATAACGCCGTCCTTCATTTTTGCTATGCTGTTCTTATTTATTATACCCACCGTTTCCGGAAAGGCCGGACAGTGGAGGGAAATGACATCAGAGCTTGCAAGCAGCTCCTCCAGCTCCACATACTGGGCTATCTTTGCCCCGCTCTCGCTGCGGCTGCGGTTGTATGCCAGCACCTTCATACCCAGAGCGGAAGCTATGCGGCCCACCGCCTGGCCTATGCGGCCGAAACCTATGATGCCCATGGTCTTCCCGGACAGCTCTATCATGGGATAGTCCCAGAAGCACCAGTCCCCGCACTGGGCCCATTTTCCCTGATGCACCGCCTGGTCGTGGTGCCCCGCATGGCCGCAGATCTCCAGCAGCAGGGAGATGGCAAACTGGGCCACTGAGTCGGTGCCGTAGGCCGGCACATTGGATACAGGTATGCCCTTCTCCCTGGCGTATACATAGTCTATGGGGTCGTAGCCCGTGGCCTGTACGGCGATGAAGCGTATATTGGGGCAGGCGTCGATTACCCGGCGGGTGACCTTGGATTTGTTGGCAATGACTATCTCCGAGTCCGCTATCCGTCTGATAACCTCATTCTCGTCGTTGGTAGAGTGGTCAAAGACCCGAAGCTCGCCGAATTTCTCATATTGCTCCCAGCTCAGATCTCCGGGGTTCATAGTATATCCGTCAATAACCGTCAATTTCATTTTGTTATCCCCGTTCAAAAGTAATTTAATATGTCGAAAGCGCCCTCATCAGTTGAGCAGCGCCGCAGCGGCGGAGCCGGGGAGGGTAGTTTCGCTTCCAACCATTAGCAGAAGGTGAAGACCCAATTTTTCTTTTCCCTCCGTCTCCAGCAGCTTTTCCAGAGCGGGCCGGTAGTGGTGGCTTCGCTGGACCAGGGATCCCTCGGCGCAAACGCAGACGGGCCGGTCGGCCTCCTTCCCCGCCCCAATGAGCTGGGCGATGGCCAGGAGGTTGACACACATGCAGCGGGCGGAGCGTTGAAACATGGCCAGGCTCAGCTCCCGGACAAAGTCGCCGTCGGCGGGGCAGTCGGCTATCTCATCCAGCCGCTCCCCGGCGGACCAGGCGTCTATTACGGCGGAGTCTATGTGTCCCAGGGCTTCGGCTTTTTCCAGGCTGGCGGCGCTGATAAATCCCTCTTCCCCGGCGGCCAGGAGCATAAGTCGGCACAGCTCTCCCAGGTAGACCCCGGCAGTCTTTTTCTCAAAGTTCTTTTCTCCAGGATTTTTGCTCTCCCGGTCCAGCAGCAGATCAAAGTCCCCGCTCTCTATGCCGTCGTACATACCGGACTCCAGATTGACCAGCATGCCCCGGCTGCCCTTCAGTCCAAGCTTTTCTATCATCTCTCTGGGAACCGAGGTGCAGGTGTTGGTGCCGGTGCCGCTTATTTGTCCGATAAAGCCGCTGTAGCTATTCTTATCCAGTGTTGCCGCTCCGCCCAGCAGAGCTGCGGCAGTATCATTGAGTATGACAATCTTTTTTCCTTCTATGCCCCGTCGGCGGAGCTCTTCCTTAAGGGAGGCCGCCACCAGCTGCCCTTCGCAGCCGCTGATAACTACCTCCTTGTCAATGCGCTTCACTCTGCCGTCCATGTCCGGGGTTATCTCCGCATTGTAGGAGAAGCAGAAGCCTATCACATCGGTCTTATCCAGCAGATGCTGGATATTGTCGGCAGTAAAAGATATAAACTCAGCCCAGATACAGGGTCTGTCAATACCGGGCATTTTCCGGCGGTTCAGGTCTTCCACCCGGTATCCGTTCCCTGTGAATCGCACCAGTGCGCTGCGGAAATTGGTGCCTCCGGCATCTATGACGGCGGCGCAGGCCCCCGATGGGACGCTGCCGTCGTTGCTCAGATATGTAGCTATCATAGGCAGGGAGCTTTTTTCCCCTTTAAGGCCCCGGCGCATATCCTCGGCCATAGCCGGGGCCAAGTCTGCCGGAACTATCCGCTCCGGCTCCATGCGGTGTTTTACCAAAAAATCATGGGCAAGGCTCATATTCAGACCCCTCTCTTCGCATCGTTAAAAGACCGGCGGAGTATCGCCGCCGGTCTTGAATCGCTGTAAATATCGCCCCGCTTATTTGGCGGCTTCCTCTGACTTCACGCTCTCCAGCACACCGCTGGCCAGTCCGGCCAAGCCCTGTATTTCGCTGGGGATGATGATCTTAGTGGCCTTGCCGTTGGCGGCGGCGGAGAAAGCCTCCAGAGCCTTCAGCTTTACCACGGCCTCGGAAGGAGCGGCCTGGTTTATCAGGCGGATACCTTCGGCGGTGGCGGTCTGCACTTTCAGTATGGCTTCGGCCTGACCTTCGGCCTCCAGTATCTGCTGCTGCTTCTTGGCGTCGGCCCTGAGTATGGCAGATTCCTTTTCGCCCTCGGCCTCCAGAATAGCCGCCCGCTTCTCGCCCTCAGCCCGGAGTATTGCCTCGCGGCGCTCACGTTCGGCTTTCATCTGCTTCTCCATGGCGTTCTGGATCTCCTTGGGAGGCAGGATGTTCTTCAACTCAACGCGGTTGACCTTGATGCCCCAGGGGTCGGTGGCCTCGTCCAGAATGGTGCGCATTTTAGTATTTATGATGTCTCGGCTGGTAAGGCACTGGTCCAGCTCCAAATCGCCTATGATGTTACGCAGTGTGGTAGCGGAGAGGTTCTCGATAGCCACCAGGGGCTGCTCTATGCCATAGGTGTAGAGTTTCGGGTCGGTTATCTGGAAATAGACAACGGTGTCTATCTGCATGGTGACGTTATCCTTTGTAATAACGGGCTGGGGCGGGAAGTCCGCCACCTGCTCCTTCAGGGAGACTATCTTGGCGACCCGCTCCACAAAGGGCAGCTTAAAGTGGATACCCACAGTCCAGGTGGTCTTATAGGCGCCCAAGAACTCGATGACGTAGGCTTTAGCCTGCTGCACAATACGTATGCAGCGGACCAGTATGATTACGATTACCAGGATCAGTGCGATAATAACGTACTGCATATTGTGTCCTCCTAAATATTCATTTTCAATTCACTTTGATTTTTCACTTAACGATAAGCTTGACGCCCTCGATACGGACAACGGTCATAGTCTGTCCAACGGCAGCCTTGGTATCCGGGTTTTCTGTCCTTGCCGTCCAGACCTTGCCACCTACGGTGACGGCTCCAAGGCCCAGCACATTGTCTATAGCTTCGGTGACAACGCACTCCTGCCCGATGAGCATATCCGCATTGGTGGGTGTGGTTTTGGAGTTGACATACTTTTTCGCCAAGGGCCGGGTGAGGATCAGGCTGACAACGGAGATCAGCAAAAACCATACCACCTGGAGCCACAGCGGCGCCCCCACTATAGCCGACAGCAGCGCGGACAGGGAACCAAGGGCAAACCATATGGACACCAGCCCGGGCACCACGCCTTCAACCACCAGCAGGATAATCATCAGTACCAGCCAAACTGCCGGCATATTCACGCTAACAGGCTCGTACACTAAAGGCATTGGGTCTCCTTTCCACATTTTCAGACAAGTCAGAAAATGAGCATGGTATTTTTATTAAAATAATTATATCTTGTTCTGCAATTTTACGCAAGAGCTTTTACCTTTTTAAATTGAATTTTCAGTAAACTTTATGTTTTGTATAAAAGCCGCCGGCAAAAAGCTTCTTTACTTTTTGGATTTATTGATGTAACATATTAAACAGCGAATGAAAGCGAAAGAAAATACTCTTATGGAGGTAACTATGAACAAGCTTCCCAAGAAGCCCCGCAACGAGAACATGTACAAGGCGATTTTGACTTTGCGGGATCTGGATGAGTGCATGCGTTTCTTTGACGATCTGTGTACCGTGTCCGAGCTCATGGCCATGGAGCAGCGCTATCAGGTAGCCAGCTGCCTCAATGACGGGATGATCTACAACGACATTCTGGCGGAAACCGGGGCCTCCAGCGCCACTATCAGCCGGGTGAACCGCTCCCTGCAATACGGCAGCGGCGGCTATTCCATAGCCTTTGAGCGGATGAAGGAGCAGGAGAAGTGAGCTGCTACAGCTTCCTGGCTCCCTGGTATGACAGTCTCACCGGCGACGTGCCTTACGGCGAATTTGCGGATTTCTATGAAGAGGAGTTCCGGCGGCAGGGAGGGGAATTTCACCTGCTGCTGGATTTGTGCTGCGGCACGGGAACTCTCAGCTGTGAGCTTTCCCGCCGGGGCTATGAGCTGATAGCGGTGGATGCCTCTACGGAAATGCTCATGGAAGCCCAGGCAAAGTCCTCCGCTCTGGAGCTGCCGCCCCTTTTTCTGTGTCAGGATGCTGCGGAACTGGATCTCTACGGCACGGTGGATGCAGCGGTCTGCTCCCTGGACGGGATGAACTATATTTCCCCGGAGCAGCTGCCGGAGGTCTTTCACCGCCTGCACCTGTTCATAAGGCCCGGCGGTCTGCTGATATTTGACATCCGCACCCCTGATTTTCTTCGGAGCCTGGATGGGGACGTGTTCGTGGATGAGAAGGAGGACCTGCTCTGTCTGTGGCGGGCGGACTTTGATGAGAAACTGCCGGCCATAATCTACGGCATGGACATTTTTTCCCGGCGAGGCGTACTGTGGGAGCGGGAGAGCGAAGAACACGTGGAGTATGCCCACGAGCCTCCAAAGCTTAAAAAGCTTCTGGAGCAAGCGGGCTTTTGTGCTGTGGTTCTCCGCCCGGACTGTCCCCAGGGAGAGCAGGGACGGCTTTTCATTACGGCAATAAGACAGCAATAGGAGCATTTTATGGATAGAATAATCATAGCCACTGCCGCCGACGGCTTTATTAAAATGGCAGTAATCGATGCACGGGATCTGGTGCAGCGGGCCAGGGATATCCACGGCACATCACCCACCGCTTCCGCAGCTTTGGGGCGCAGTCTCTGCGCCGCCTCCCTAATGGGCGAGATGATGAAGGAGAACAATGCGAGCCTGACTCTGCGCATAAACGGCGGCGGCCCTATAGGCAGCGTCGTGGCCGTGTCTGACTCCGGCGGCAACGTGCGGGGCTATGTTGGCAATCCTTCTGTGGATCTGCCTCTGCGCCCGGACGGGAAGCTGGACGTAGGCGGCGCCGTGGGCCGTGATGGCATGCTGACCGTCAGTCGGGACATCGGGCTTAAGGAACCATACATCGGTTCCACGGAGCTGGTCAGCGGCGAGATAGCCGAGGACCTCACCGCCTATCTCTTGGAGAGCGAACAGGTACCCTCCGCCTGCGCCCTTGGCGTTCTTGTGGATAGGGATCTGAGCATCAGGGCCGCCGGAGGCTTTATAGTTCAGCTGATGCCCGGAGCGGAGGAGAGCCTTATAGGCAAGCTGGAGGAAAACATCTTCGCCATGGATCAGCTCACCGCCATTCTCAGTGAGGACGGGGCGGAGGAGCTGTTCAGGCAGGCGCTGAAGGATATGGAATACCATGTGGTAGGAGAGGTCCCGGTGCAGTACCGCTGCTATTGCAGCCGTGAGCGGGTGGAAGATGCGCTGAGCTGCATAGAGCTCAGCGAGCTGGAGGACATGATAGCCAAAGGGCAGGATATATCCGTCAGCTGCCAGTTCTGCGACAAGGTCTATAGCTTCAGCGTGGACGAGCTCCACAAAATAGCCGAGATGAAAAATAAGGGAAGCGACGGCTCTTCAGACGAGGTCTAATCCGGCCTTAGCCGGTCCTTTAAAGGGTTAAAATAAATTTATAAAAATTTGAAATAGGTGTTGACAAATTGGGGAATATTTAGTATTATTACCTAGCTGTCAAGCGGGAGCATAGCTCAGCTGGTTAGAGCACCTGCCTTACAAGCAGGGGGTCACTGGTTCGAGTCCAGTTGTTCCCACCATCTATTTTTATTCGCCTCTGTAGCTCAGTCGGTAGAGCAGCGGACTGAAAATCCGCGTGTCGTTGGTTCAATTCCGACCGGAGGCACCACCTGCAGGCTTGCTTGCAGGTATCTGCGGGCATAGCTCATCCGGTAGAGCGCCACCTTGCCAAGGTGGAGGTAGCGAGTTCGAGCCTCGTTGCCCGCTCCAAATCAAGTGTTATGCGGGCCATTTCCGCCCGCATAACGACTATATGGCGCCATAGCCAAGTGGTAAGGCAGCGGACTGCAAATCCGCGATTCCCCAGTTCAAATCTGGGTGGCGCCTCCACGTCGGAGCAGAGTCCTCTTTGCTCCGACTTTTTTATTTCCAAGGGTAAAAACCACGTCCTCTTCCCCAGCAGCTATTAACTTTTCCCAAAGGAGACCGTCCTATGCCAAGCCTTGAAAAAATCAGAGAATCTTTTTCTCAAGACCTCTTCGCCACCCAGGCCGCCGGAGCGGTGATAGACCTGGCGGAGCCGGGCCATGCCGTCTGCTCCATGGCGCTGAGGCCCATACATCTAAACTCCAATTCCGTTCCTATGGGCGGGGCAATATTCACTCTGGCGGACTTCGCCTTCGCAGTGGCCTCCAACGCCTATAGCGACCATGTCACGGTCACCCAACAGGTGTCGGTAGAGTTCTTGGCCGCCTCCCGTGGCAGGTCTCTTATTGCCGAGGCCCGCTGCATGAGGCAGGGACGCAGCAGCTGCTTCTACACCGTGGAGGTGCGGGATGAGCTGGGCGCCAAGGAGGCCTATTTCACCGTAAACGGCCACAGCCTCTCCCCCGCTGCCCAAGGTGCAAAAGACTGATTCCGGCTAAGTTCTTCTGTGTGCTCCGCTGCACGGAGTCTTTGGTCCGGAGCGCATGAAAAATCCCGCAGCTTTTCGTCTGCGGGATTTTTTTATCTTAACTTATTCTGTCTGTGCGTCCGGCTTATTTCATGGACTCGGCGGTAGCCACGGCCACGGCCACGGTAGCGCCAACCATGGGGCTGTTACCCATGCCCAGGCAGCCCATCATCTCCACATGAGCGGGAACGGAGGAGGAGCCTGCGAACTGAGCGTCGGAGTGCATGCGGCCCATGGTATCGGTCATGCCGTAGGAGGCAGGGCCGGCAGCCATGTTATCAGGATGGAGGGTACGGCCGGTGCCGCCGCCGGAGGCCACGGAGAAGTACTTCTTGCCCTGCTCGATGCATTCCTTCTTGTAGGTGCCTGCCACGGGATGCTGGAAGCGGGTGGGGTTGGTGGAGTTGCCGGTGATGGAGACGTCCACGCCCTCAAAGTGCATAATGGCCACGCCCTCACGTACGTCGTCTGCGCCGTAGCAGCGGACATCGGCACGCTCAGTCTCGGAGTAGCGGATCTCACGGACAATCTTCAGCTCGCTGGTGTAGTAATCAAACTGGGTCTGAACATAGGTAAAGCCGTTGATGCGGGAGATGATCTGAGCGGCGTCCTTGCCGAGGCCGTTGAGGATAACTCTCAGGGGCTCCTTGCGGGCCTTGTTGGCGTTCTTCACGATGCCGATGGCGCCCTCGGCGGCGGCAAAGGACTCGTGGCCGGCCAGGAA
>CALXGF010000173.1 GCA_944387735.1 uncultured Oscillospiraceae bacterium | reverse complement strand
GCCTTATAGCGCTCATAGAGCACCTGGGTCAGTTTGCCGGGGAAGGAAGCAGCGGGACGGTCTTCCAGTTTGCAGGCCGGGTCATAGACGATACCGGCCTCTGTGGTGTTGGATACGATGTATTCCAGGTCGTCAGAAACAGCGATGTCCATAACGGCCTTGAATCCCTCTTCCTCTCTGGGATTGATGCAGCGGGAAACGCAGGAAATGACACGCTTGCGGTCAACCTTTTCCCCGTTCTCGGTGCCTCTCAGGTAGAGAGTATACAGGCCCTCCTGTTCGGCAAAGGTACCGGCATGGCGGCCGCTGCCCGGGGAGACCAGGGCGCACTTGCCGTTCCAGCCCACCTTCTCATTGGCTATGTCGAACCAGTACTGGACAAAGCCCCGGAGGAAGTTGCCCTCGCCGAACTGGAGCACTTTTTCCGGTGCTTCCCTCAGTATGTATCCCCTATATCCGGACCTTTCAAGGCTTGCATAATTCAACCTTTCCACGGAAATTACCTCCTGACAGAGCTCTGTCGTTATATAAAATTGACGGTTACTTTTTATTTTGGGGTCGCTTTATGCTTACAGCAGGCTGGCCTTGACCTTTACTACTACCTTGCGGATGGTCATGGGCTCCTTTACGGCGCACTGGGGACGGTGGATATCGCTGGGATAGAACACGCAGAAGCAGCCGGGGCGGGACTGGATAAAACCCTCATCTTCAACTTCCTTGTAGAAAATCAGGTCTTTCTCCTGGCTGTACTCGGCGATCTCATATTTGTCCTTGAGGATGGTGAAGCCCAGAGCCTCTTCGCCGGTGACTACATACTGCACGTCCAGATATTCCTTGTGGGACTCGGGGTTGCGCTGGGCGGCAGGCTCGGTGAGGGCGTCAAAAACATTGGCGTAAATGTCATCCCCCTCTATTTTGTAGGTGCCGGGCTCCATGGCGGTAAAATCGTTGCTCTTGAGGAATTCCACGGCTTTGCGGATAGCGGCGGGGTACTTCTTGTATTCATCTATGTTCACATTGGAAGCTATCATGATTCAAATTCCTTTCTCTTCCATAGCGTGTACCATGTTTACAACGAATTCATGGCAGGGCACCTCAAGTCCGTACTTATGTGCGGCCCGGACAACGGCGCCGCTGATGGTGTTCACTTCCGTCTTTTTCCCGGAGCGGAGATCCGCTCTTATGGAGGTGCAGCCCTGGGGATTGTTCAGAGAAGTCAGGCGCACCCTCTCCTTCAGCTGCTCCTCATCGAAGTCCATACCGGCGGCCCTGGCCGTCAGCACGGCCTCATGGATGAGGCGGCAGGTCATATCCCAGGCGTGAGGGTTTGCGGCTATGTAACCCATGTCAACCTGCAATATTCCGGTGACGGCGCTTAGAGATACGTTGGTGAATAGCTTATCCCATATCAAATACTGTATATTGTCGTGTATCTTTACATGGAAACCGCAGCTGTCGAAGGACTCTTTCAGTCCCGGCAGGAAATTTTCCCCATCCGGAACCGGCATACCCACATTAGTTTTACCTTCTCCGCCCCTGCGCACATGGGCAGGGCCCAGCACTGCACCGTTATCCTCAGTAGTGCCGATTATAATGCGCTCCGGCGGGGCAAATTTTCCCAGGATATCCTCATGGCCTGCGCCGTTCTGCAGGGTCATGAGCCTGGTCTCCGGCCCTATGAGTCCTGCGTTCTGGCTCAGAGCCGTTTCTGAGGCGGTGGCTTTTACAAAAAGTATCACCAGATCCATAGGGCCCAGCTCTGAGCTGTCGGTAACCGCTGTGGGGTGGTAGATGTTCACCTGGCCCAGTTCCTCAATCTTCAGGCCCCGGCTGTTTATCTCTTCCGCTAGGGTTTCTCTGGTGGCTATCAGGTATACTTCGTTTTTCAGGGACAGTCGTCCGCCGTAAATTGAGCCCATTGCTCCGGCTCCGATGACTGCTATCCTCATATTCCTCAGCATCCTTTCTGTCTGCTCATCAATGGCGCAAGGCGCACAGGGCTCCCCCGTCCCCGGCAGCTCGGAGACTGCCGGGAGATTTTGCATTTTGTGCAGGCTGCTGCCTGGTCTTCAATGCCGGGATGGAGTCCTGAACGCCGGACTTTTTGCTGCTTGATTCTTTACTCGGAGAACTCGGCCAGTCCCTCAATTGCATAGGCACGGATGGGGCAGGAGTCCAGTCCGTAGATAGGCAGGGGGGAGTAGCTCATAAAGAATACCTTGCTGTTAAGTTTTTCCAGATTCTTGAGGACTTCCAGGAACACTATGTTCTCGGCCATGAGTATGTCGTGGAAGGGCTTGACGTCCTCATTGCAGTTCTCGATGGACACGCCGTCGCCAAAGCCCACGCACTTGACCTTGTGATCGCGGAACCAGATGGCGCTCTCTTCCCCAATGAGCAGGCGCTGGTCGACCTCGGTGTTGGTAGCGGGAGTGAAGGGGGGATCTTATAGGAGGAGTCGATGAGCACTATGTCGCCTTCCTTGATAAGGCCCGCAGTAGCCCGATCCAGGTCAGCGGCGGTGATGTGGGCGCGGGGGGCGACGGTGTCCTTGAAGTCCACATAGATGGCCCGGCCCATAAAGGTGGTGAGAGGCAGCTCGGCAACGCTGGGCCAGTTGTCATCGTGGTGATAGGGGCATTCACAGTGGGTGCCCAGGTGGCTGGTCAGGTCCATGATGGTGTGGAAGTCGGGGATAGGTCCGCCGGTGTTGAAACGGTAGAGGTGGCAGCGGCGGCTTTCAGTCTTGGGGTCCAGGGGTTTGGTCAGGTCGACGACTCTCAGTCCGCCCATTTCATAAACAGCTTCCATGATAATTCCTCCATTTTTTTTATATTCATTTTGCTCTTGTTCTTTTGACGATTACAGTTTACCAGTATACCGGTATACTGTCAATGTGGAATATTTCACAAGTTTTGCCATATTTTTTTGAGCAGGCTATACAAAGTGCGTGCAGTACACCGGTATTCCGCTCTTGACAAAGCTATAAGAGGACAGTAAAATCAGGCTGTAACAAACTATCACGGCCCGGAGGTAACCGGGCTGCTCAGCGAGGATGAGCACGATGAAAGAAAAAAGTTTTTTGCAGCTTGACGCCTACAGTCATATTAAAGAGCGCATTCTCTCCGGCGAGCTCCAGCCGGATACACTCTATTCCGAGACCCGGCTCTCTGCAGAGCTGGGCATATCCCGTACTCCGGTGCGGGAGGCGCTCCAGTGCCTCAGCCAGGACGGCTATATTACCATAGTTCCCAGCCGCGGCTTCAAGATCCGCACTCTCAACGATACGGACATGGAGCAGTCTATCCAGGTCCGCTGCGCCATAGAGGGCTACTGTGCCTTTCTGGTCAGCAAGGAGATAAAGAGCCGCAAGGCTCAGCGTCTTTTGCGCCGCCTCCAGGAGCTGCTGGAGGATATGGAAGATGCCTCCCAGGCCGACGACGGCCACGAGTCCTTTATTGACTCCGACCACAAATTTCATCTGTGCCTGGTGGCCTATGCGGGCAACGACGAGTTCGACCAGCTCTTCCAGCGCCTCATGTACCTGATACGCCTCACTTCTCATCAGGCCCTGAATGTGCCCGGCCGAGTGGAAGGCACTCTGGAGGAGCACCGGCAATTTTACCAGGCTCTCAGTGCAGGCGACGCCGGCAGAGCCTACACTCTGCTAATACAACACCTGACAATGCCCATAAATCTCAAGGCGGCTCAAAACTGAGCCGTCTTTTCTTTTTGTTCTGTCCGCTTTACATAGATTTGATAATTACTCGATAGAAAATGTGATTTCCCACATCTATAATTTAAATAAAAGGTGCAGGGTCCGGCTAGGTTCCCTCAGCACTTAATCCAGATTTGGGAGCCTTGAATATGGACAAAAGGCGAATCATCAAGTTTTTTCCCCAGTCCGGGGACACTGCCGCGGAGGTAGGAAAGCTGATAAGTATCATGGGGCAGGACGGCTATCAGCTCATGTCTTTTACTCTCGCCCCATCTTCTGCTGCCACATTGGTTTTTGAGCGGTCAGCCGAAGCGGTAGGCTCTCTCTCCGCTGCCGGTAGCGGAGACGCCGCCGGAGCCTGAAATCAAAATGCAATACATTTAAAAAGAGCGGGGCGCAAGCCCCGCTCTTTTCATCTCATCATCTCATTCAATGCTCCAGTTCACTGCCAGAGTCTCCCCGTAATAGTCGGACAGGTATATCCTGTAACTCCCCCGCCTCAACTTCACCTTCTCATCCTCCAGCACAATATAGGGCAGCTCCTCCCCTGCCGTCTCCAGCTCCTGGGTATACACTGTCTCACCTGTGTCCTCCCGGACCAGACTCAAGGTCAGCGGGGACTGGGCGCTTATCTCGGCGCTGAGATAGTAGTTGTCCTTGTAGGCTATGTCAAACTCACCCCAGTGCTCCACTGTGGCGGAACCGTCGCCGATGCCGCCCAGATACATCACCCCGGAACTGTATCGCTGCTCCATAAGATAGATGCTGCTGCCGGAGCCCAGCACCAGGGCCAGGAAAAACACCCATATTATATAGCCGCTCTTTGCCCTGCCCCGGCGCTTCTCTGGGTCATCCATGAGTCCCGCTCCCCAGGCTATCACCAGCCCCTCGAAAAGCAGGGTCCCGGTCATTATCAGCTGAGGCAGCCTGGGCTTCATCACCAGCAGTACCCCTTCCACCGCCGCCATCACCAGGGCAACGGTCAGCAGCACCCGAGCCAGAACTATCCAGCGCCGGGTCATCTGGGCAAGGGAGCTGCGGTCGGTGAATATCTCGTATT
>CALXGF010000172.1 GCA_944387735.1 uncultured Oscillospiraceae bacterium | reverse complement strand
TGAGCATCTCCCCGTAATAGGCAAAGCTGTAGGATATGAGGGCATACAGCAGGCTGAAAATCACCATCAGCAGCTGGCCCACGGGATTGCCCTTGGCGCAGAAGATAAGGGAAGTGACCCCCAGCAGAGAGGCGCCGAGGCTCAGGTAGTTTTCCCGGTCGAAGCCCGCAAAGCTCAGGCTTATAAACAGCACCGAAAAGCTCCACAGAGCGCCTCGGTTTGCGTAAAGTAATGCAGCAGGGAGCTTGTTCCGCCCATAATTGCCTCCAAAAAAAGCACCCCCCTGTACGTCTTCAAAGACCTAACGACGTACAAACGGATGCCTGATTTCATCCGCTGCCCGGTGGCAGCCATATATTCCTGGCGAAGTATAGCACAGCCCCGGGAAAAAGGCAAGACTTATATCGCCTTTCCCGGGGTGAAAGCTTTCAGAAACTTTTAATATTTACCTATGGGCGGCGTCACGTAATCCGGCAGGGGGCAGCTGTAGGCTCCGCCGTTTTTCCGCTTCAGCTCCTCCTTGGCCTTGTCTATTAGCTCAGGCTGCTCCAGGGTGCGCAGGGCCCCCAGGCACAGCATCTCCGCCGCTTTCAGCATGCCCTTTATGCCTATCTCCGAACAGGAGAAGGCGGTATTCTGCCAGGAGTGGCCAACATTGCCCAGGCAGGCGGTTGCCACGTGTATCATCACCGTGGGGGTGGCGTAGCCCACGTCGCCCACGTCGGTGGAGCCGGAGCTGTAGCCGGTCTCCCTGGGGTTGAAGGGATGAATAACATTGTCCAGGGGCTTTTCCAGAGCCTTGTCCAGCTCGTCGGGGCTGAAGTACTCCTCCAGGCTCTCCCTTATGCCCAGCAGCACGGAGCGGCTGTAGGTGCGTAAAAACTCCCTGGCCAGGGCATATTCCTCCTCCGTCCACTCCGGGGCTCCCAGCTCCCGCATGCTCTCGTCCATCAGCGCCCCCAGGGTGCGGTTGGGCACATAGTCGGAGAAGGCCATGGTTATCTCGTACTGCATCTTGGTGCCGGTCATAAGGGCTGCGCCCTTGGCCACGTCCACCAGGCGGGTGAAGAGCTCCTGGACCTGGTTGACCTTGGGAGCCCGGACCTCGTACTTTATCACCGCATGGCTCTGGACCACGTTGGGGGCGGTGCCGCCGGGGTCGGAATAGGCGTAGTGGATGCGGGCGGCGTCTATCATATGCTCTCTCAGATAGTTGGACCCCACGTTCATCAGCTCCACGGCGTCCAGGGCGCTGCGGCCCAGGTGGGGAGCGCCGCCGGCATGGGCGGCCACGCCGTCAAAGATGAAGTTTGCCCCCATGATGGCCACGCTGCCCTTGGAGCCCACCTCGTTCACCGTGGAGGGATGCCAGGTATAGGCGAAGTCCACATCGTCAAAGTAGCCGGCTCTGGCTATGAACTGCTTGGAGCCTGCGCCCTCCTCGGCTGGGCAGCCGAAAAAGACTATCGTAGCGTCTATGGAATGGGCGTTGAAATACTCCTTCAGGGCTACGGCGGCGGCATAGCAGCCGGCGCCTATAAGGTTATGGCCGCAGCCATGGCCTGCGCCGCCGGGCTCTATGGCCTCCTGCTTGGGGCTGGCCGCCTTCTGGCTCAGGCCGGAGAGGGCGTCATACTCCGCCAGCAGGCCGATGACCGGTTTGCCGCTGCCGCATTTGAAGCTTGCCTTGAAGGCGGTGGGCATTTCCGCAATGCCCTCCTCCACCTCAAAGCCCTCCGCCTTCAGGGCCTTTATCAGCGCCGCCGAGGACTTGAACTCCTCATAGCTCAGCTCCGCATAGCCCCATATCTCCTTGGCCAAGGCCACGGTGGTATCGGCATTTTTGGCCACCAGTTCCTTTATCTGTTCCACTTGTGTCATTGACTCGTCTCCTTAAAATTTATCTCCCGCTTATAATACCATACTCAGGAACTTAATGGTACTGGGATCGTGGGGGCAAGTGAATATCTGATCCGGGCTGCCTTCCTCCTTTATCACCCCGTCGCAGATGAACAGCACCCGGTCGGAGACCTCCCGGGCAAAGCCCATCTCGTGGGTGACGATGAGGATAGTCATGCCGCTGCGGGTCAGGTCCATGATGACGTTCAGCACTTCCTTCACCATCTCCGGGTCCAGAGCGGAGGTGGGCTCGTCAAAGAGCATGACCTCCGGCTGCATGGCCAGGGCCCGGACTATGGCCAGACGCTGCTTCTGGCCGCCGGAGAGCTTCCGGGGATACTCCTCCGCCTTGTCCTCCAGGCCCACCCTGCGCAGCAGGGCCAGGGCCTCCTCCCTGGCCTGGGCCTTGGGCAGCTTCTTCTCCAGCACCGGGGCCAGAGTGATATTGTCCAGCACCGTCATGTTGGGAAAGACGTTGAAGTTCTGGAACACCATGCCTATGCTCCTGCGGATTTTGCAGGTATCCAGCTTTTTGTCGGTTATGTCCCGGCCCTTGAAATAGATCTTGCCGCCGCTGGGCTCCTCCAGCAGGTTCAGGCAGCGGAGAAAGGTGGATTTTCCTCCCCCGGAGGGGCCGATGATGGACACCACCTCGCCCCGGCGCACGGTGGCGGAGATGCCCGTGCGCACCTCCAGCTTTCCAAAGTTCGTGGTAAGATTGTCGGTACGTATGATCTCCTCAGACACTGGCAGTCATCCTCCTTTCAAGGACCCGCAGGAGCCGGGACAGGATAAGATTCAGCAGGAAGTATATGACGCCCACTATGGTCAGAGACTCCAGGGCCAGGAAGGTGGCCGCCTGGACGCTCTTATAGCTGGTCATCAGCTCTCCCACAAAGAACACCGAGGCCAGGGAGGTGCCCTTTACAGTGGTTATGAACTCGTTGCACAAAGCGGGCAGGATGTTCTTCACCGCCTGGGGCATTATCACGTGGGTCATCACGTGGGTCTCGGTGAGGCCGATGCTGCGGGCGGCCTCCCACTGGCCCTTATCCACGGCCCCTATGCCCGCCCGGATTATCTCGGCGATATAGGCGGAGGCGTTTATCACCAGGGCCACCACTATGCACTGGGTGTCGCTCAGCTCCAGGAAAGGCAGGAGCTTGGGCAGTCCTATCCAGAAAAAATACAGCTGCAAGAGTATGGGCGTGCCCCGCAGCACTTCTATGTAGCCCCCCGCTATGCCGTTCAAGATCCTTGAGCGGCTCATGCGCAGCACCGCTATCAGCACCCCCAGCACCGTGCCCAAAAGCACTGTGACTGCGGAGATCCACAGTGTGCCCCAGAGGCCCTGGAGGTACACGAAATAATATTTTTCCAGCAGGCCCGTTATCTTATCCATCAGTTCCAGCTCCCGTTGACTGCTCAGTCAAAATTTCTCGTCTGTTATTCTATGCCCAGCTCGGAGGCGTAGGCGCTGTATTCGTCGTTCCATGCCTGAATCTGGCCCTGCTCGTTGAGCTCGGCAATGGCCTCGTTTACCACTTCCATCAGGCTGTCGCTGCCCTGGGGAGGCAGGGCCACCACGGTGCCGTTCATGTTGGGGTCTACCTCAAAACGGAACTCCGGTATCACCAGGCCGCCGTTGGCGTCGGCATAGAGCTGGGCGGACTCGATGGAGCAGATGCACACATCCGCCTTGTTCTCCGCAACCGCCAGATAGCCGTCGGTCATGTTGGCCACCAGCTTGAACTCCTTGCACTCCGTCACGTTCTCATTGTAGAGGGACTCCTGGACGGAGCCGGACTGGGTGATGACCACAGCATCCTTCAGATCCTCTATGGAGTTGTATTTGTCCTTGTCCTCGGTGCGCACCATAAAGCCGTAGCCGCCGCCGGAGGACTGATATACGTCGGACAGATTCATGGCCTCAGCCCGAGCCGGGGAGTAGGCAATGGCGGAGATGGCCATGTCGTACTTACCGTCGGCTATGCCCGCCAGGACCGCAGTGAAGTCCAAAGGCACCACCCTCAGCTCCACGCCGATCTTGTCGGCTATGTACTGGGCTATCTCAATGTCCATGCCCACGTACTGCTCATCCCCGGACTTGGTGGGATCTATAAACTCATAGGGGGCAAAGTAGGGCTCGGTGCAAAGCTCAATGTAGCCCTGCTCCTTTATCTCGGCCAGAAGGTCCTTGTCTCCTCCGCCGCCGCAGGCTGCGCAGCAGACCACCATGCAAAGCATAAGCGCCAGTGCGAAAAGCTTTTTCATTAATATCACCTCATCATTTTCTCGGCCATCGCTTTAATGGTTGAAGCTATAATAGCACCGACTCAAGGTTTTGTCAACACATTAGCGTGATAAATCGTTAAATTTTTTTAGAGTTTTTTCCTCTCTCTTCCCGCCGGGTCCCCCGGCTCTCCCCGACGATGAAAAAAACTTTTTTCCTGCAGCGCAGCTCTGCCTTTTTCCCCTGCTTTCGCACAATATCCAGTGTATGCTCTCTTTACAGACCACAAGATAAGGAGGCACGGCCATGCAAGCTCTACGCAACCGGCCCGCTCTAAGGCGGGGCGGCATAGTTTATCTCAGCACAGAAGACATATACCCGAATCCTGTTCAGCCCCGAAAACTTTTTGACGATGAATCCCTGGAGGAGCTGAGCCGGAGCATAAAAGATTACGGAATATTGAATCCCCTGTCCGTGAGGATAAGGGGCAGCCGCTACGAGCTGGTGGCGGGGGAGCGGCGGCTCAGGGCGGCCAAGCTGGCGGGGCTCAGGGAAGTGCCCTGTATACTGCTGGACGTGAACATGGAGGATGCCAGTCTAATCGCCCTGGTGGAAAATCTCCAGCGCCGGGACCTGGACTTTATCGAGGAGGCCAACGGCATAAACCAGCTCATCCGCATGTTCGGCATGAGCCAGGAGGAGGCCGCCCGGCGTATAGGCAAGTCTCAAAGCGCCGTGGCCAACAAGCTCAGGCTTCTGAAGCTGCCCCAGGACGTGCTGGAAGGGCTCCGGGAAAACGGGCTCAGCGAGCGCCACGGCCGGGCCCTGCTGCGCCTGCCGGAGCCTGGGCAGCAGAGGGAGGCCCTTATGTACATAGTGGACAACGGGCTGACAGTAGCGGCCACCGACGCCTACGTGGACGCCCTGCTGTCCAGGCCGGCGGAGGAGAGCGCAGCGGAAAAACCTGAGGGCCGCCGCACCTTCGTTTTAAAGGATGTGCGGGTCTTTCTCAACACCCTCTCCAGAAGCATCGACCTGATGAAGCAGGGGGGTATAGACGCCGGAGTGCGCCGGGAGGAGACGGAGGACTCCCTCATCCTCACCATATCCATACCCAAGGCAAAAGAGGCAAAGGGACAGGGGCGGCAGTAAAATTCCCGCGCATCCCCCGCTCCTCCGTTATACTACAATATTCCTTTCATAATACAAGCTTCCCCCTTTATATACTTTTCATATGGAGGGGGATCTTTTATGCTCAGCTATTTTTCCGACCTGCGCTACAGAGAGGTGATAGACATACACACCGGGCTGCGCCTGGGCTATGTATGCGACCTGGAATTCGACGACAGCGACGGGCGCATCATCTCCCTGATAACCCCCGGCCGGGCAAAGCTCTTCGGCCTGCTGGGCAGGGAGGACGACTATGTGCTGCCCTGGAGCTGCATAGTGCGTATAGGCAGCGATATAGTGCTGGTGGAAGCCAAGGGGGATTTCATGCGGCGGAAAAGGCGGATGCGGCTCTTCATTTGAACAATAGCATATTGCCTGCGCCGGGGAAATGGGGTATAATTATTTGATAATCAAACTTCTTTCCGAGAGGTGGATATGAAAAAAATAGTTATGCCGCTGCTGCTGGCAGCCTGTCTTCTCTCCGGCTGCGGCGACTCCGGCCCCTGGAAGATGCCCCAGGTGGACGCCGCCCCCACGCCGGAGCCCACCCCCGCCCCGGTGTTCAGCAGCGCCTCCCCGGAGAGCTATATATGGAACGAGATACTCTCCTTCAATATGTCCGACCCGGGAGTGTCCGGCGAGCGCTTTGAACAGGAGCTGAGCCACAAGGAGAGCCTTGCCCTCTTCGGAGCCGACTTTTTGCCGGAGGCCATCTTCACCGAGAGCCGCAGCCCCTACAAGCCCCTGATTTTGAAAAAGACTTCCCACCGGGTCATTCTGGACGGAGAGGGGCAGCTCCAGGAAAACGCCTATGTGGAGTTTCTCTACCTGCCCTCCAACGGCAACGAGGCCAAGGGCCTCAGGGTGATGGCGGAGCTGTGCAGCCACGAGACTGTGGTGAAGATATATAATCAGCAGCTGACTCCCCACGTCGGCTTTGCTCAGGATATGTCGCCCCAGCCCTCCTCTTACTATCTGGACAAGTTCATGCTGATGAAGCAGGGGGAGAGCCGCTATGCCCAGGCTCTGGTCCTGCCCGACGGCTACCTGTCCACGGTGGCCTCTCTGGAGTCGGCTCCGGAGGAGGGAGCGGAGCCGGAGCTGCCCAGGCAGGCGCTGCTCAGCTTCAGCTGCGGCGAAGATATGAGCGACGAGGAATTCATCGCCGCCGTATGCCGCATCTGGCAATACGGGGCGGGCAACGACCCGACGCCCCCGGTGGAAACACCCAGTCTGCCCCAGAGGGGCGAGAAAGGCGCAGCATAAATATATGGAAAACACCCAGATAAAAAAAGAACGGGCCGTGCTGGCCGGGCTCTCCGCCTCCAGTATGGAGGAGCATGAGCGCTCTACGGACATCTCCATGGAGGAGCTGGCCGCCCTGGTTGAGACCGCCGGCGGAGAAGCCGTGGCCATGGTCATCCAGAACCGTCCCAGCCCCGACCCCCGCAGCTTCATCGGCGACGGCAAAGTGAAGGAATTAAAGGAGATAATCCAGGCCAACGAATGTGACCTGGCCGTATTCGACAACGAGCTCTCCCCCTCCCAGATGCGGGTGCTGGGGGAAGAGCTGGGAGTTAAGGTGCTGGACCGCTCCGGCCTTATTCTGGATATCTTTGCCCAGCGGGCCAGGACCAGGGAAGGCCAGCTCCAGGTGGAACTGGCTCAGTACAAGTACCTGCTGCCCCGGCTCACCGGCATGTGGAGCCATCTGGTGAGACAGACCGCCTCCGGCGGCTCCTCTCCCATAGGCACCCGTGGTCCCGGCGAGACCCAGCTGGAGACGGACCGCCGCCACATCCGCCGGAAGATACAGAAGCTGGAAGAGGAGCTGGCCGCCGTGCGGAAGGTGCGCAATACCCAGCGGCGCAAGCGGGAGAAAAACGCCATGCCCGTGGCGGCCCTGGTGGGCTACACCAATGCCGGCAAGTCCACCCTTTTGAACTGCCTCACCGGCTCGGACATCCCCGCCAACAACAGGCTCTTCGACACCCTGGATACCACCACCCGCCGCTTCAGGATAGACGAGACCCAGGAGCTCCTTCTCTCCGACACCGTGGGCTTTATCCGCAAGCTCCCCACCCATCTTATCGAAGCCTTCAAGGCCACGTTGGAGGAGCTGAGCTACGCCGACGTGCTGCTCCACGTAATTGATATCTCCAACCCGGAGTGGGAAGAGCAGGCCCGTGTGGTGGAGGCCCTTATTGCCCAGCTGGGGGCCCAGACCACCCCCTGCCTGAGAGTTTTCAATAAGTGCGACGCCTACATGGGCATTCTGCCCCACGGGGAGGATGTGGTATGCATCTCCGCCAAAACCGGCGAGGGCGCCGCCGAGCTGGTGGAAAAGCTCTCCAAAATGCTGGATAGAGGCAAGCGCCGGGCGAGCATATGTCTGCCCTACTCCGCCTCCGCTCTGGTGGACGCTTTGAATAGGGAGGCGGTCATACACAGCATGGAATACACCGAAGAGGGCATAGAGGCGGATGTCACGGTTTCCCCGGAGCTCTTCGGCCGGATAAAGGGCTACATCCCCGGCTACTCCGAGCCCGGAGAGGACTGGGAATAATGGGAGAATACTATGTTCCCGCCGGGCCGGGAGAGGCGGAATTTACGGAAAAGCGTTCCCGTTTTCTGGGCCATGTGCGTCCTGCGGAGAGCGAGGAGCAGGCCAGGGACTTCATTGCCGCAATGAAAAAGGAATACTACGACGCAAGGCATAACTGCTGGTGCTACATCCTTAGAGATGGTCCCGAACGCTACAGCGACGACGGAGAGCCCCAGGGCACGGCGGGCATACCCATGCTGGAGGTCTTTCGCCGGGAGGGCATGTGCAACCTGGTGTGCGTGGTGACCCGCTACTTCGGCGGTGTGCTGCTGGGGGCTGGGGGACTGCTCCGGGCCTACACGAAAAGCGCCAAGGACGCTCTGGACGCCGCCGGGATCTCGGTGGTCAGACCCTGGGTGGAGGCGGATATACCCTGCTCCTACGCCCTGGCCGAGAGACTGAAGGGAGAGCTTGCCGCCCTGGGGGGCCTTGTCCGGAACATGGATTACGCCGCCGACGTGACCATAAAAGTCCTGGTACCCCAGGAAAATTTCCACCGGCTCTCAGAGCGTATCTTCGATGTGAGCTGCGGCTCGGTCCGGCCCGTCCCCACCGGGGAGACCCAAAGGGCCGTACGTATAAAATGACCGGAAAAGGCTCTCGGAAAAAATTTCAAAAAAATAAAGGGAAATAAAAATAAAGGTCGTATATAGTTAACGGGAGATGGCTTCTCCCGTTAATTTTCGTCTAAGGAATTAAGATAAATATGAAAGCAGGTGAGCGCCATGTCCTGTCCCCGCATGGAGAGAGAAAGAGCCGAGGAGTTTATCATCGGCCCCTACGGCATCTTGTCCCGCAACTCCAAGGGCCGTCTGAGCCCGGAGCCCGAATGTGAGATACGCACCTGTTTCCAGCGGGACATCGACCGGATAACCCACTCCAAATCCTTTCGCCGTCTCAAGCACAAGACCCAGGTCTTCCTCCAGCCCGAGGGGGACCACTACCGCACCCGCCTCACCCACACTCTGGAAGTCAGCCGTCTGGCCCGCACCGTGGCCAGAGCCCTGAAGCTCAACGAGGATCTGGCGGAGGCCGCCGCCCTGGGCCACGACCTGGGCCACACGCCCTTCGGCCACGCCGGGGAGCGGGCGCTGAACAAGATATATCCCGGCGGCTTCAAGCACTATGAGCAGAGCCTGAGGGTGGTGGATATCCTGGAGCGGGACGGCCGGGGTCTAAACCTCTGCTACGAGACCCGCATGGGCATACTCCACCACACCCACGGCCAGGCCGACGACACTCCCGAGGCCGTAGCCGTACGGCTGTGCGACAGGATAGCCTACATAAACCACGATCTGGACGACTCCATCAGGGCCGGGATAATCAAGGCGGAGGAGGTCCCGGAGCTCATCCGCAAAAATTGCGGCGAGCGCAACAGCGAGCGGATAAACTCCCTGCTCACCGACCTGATAGAAAACAGCTCCGGGGGCAAACTGCGGATGTCCCCTAAAATGCGGGAGGTTTTCGACTTTTTCCACAGCTACATGTACTCCGACGTGTACACCAACCCCCTGGCCAAGGGGGAGGAGAACAAGGTGGAGGGCATCCTGGAGCGGCTCTATGACTATTATCTGAAGCGCCCGGAAAAACTGCCGGAGGACTTTCACGGCATCATAGAAGCCGAGGGCGTGGAGCGGGCCGCCTGCGACTATATCTCCGGCATGACCGACAGCTACGCCATGGAGAAATACGGGGAGCTGTTCATCCCCTTTGCCTGGACTGTGAAATGAGCCGGCCGCCTTCGGCCGGGAGGTGATAGCTTGGCCTTTCCCGAAAATTTTATAAACGAACTCACAGAGAGAAACGATATTGTGGACGTGGTGTCCTCCTATGTGCGGCTGAGCAAGAAGAGCGGTTCCAATCTCTTCGGCCTCTGTCCCTTCCACAGCGAAAAGACCCCCTCCTTCTCAGTATCCCCCGACAAGCAGATATACCATTGCTTCGGCTGCGGCAAAGGGGGCGGGGTGATAAACTTTATCATGGAGATAGAAAATCTCTCCTTCCCGGAGGCTGTGGAGTTTCTGGCAAAGCGGGCGGGAATGCCTATGCCGGAGGAGACCAACGACCGGGAGAGCCGCCGCCGGGCCAGGATGCTGGAGCTGAACAAGGCCGCCGCCCGCTTCTTCTATGAGCAGCTGAGCACCGTGGCCGGCCAGGCCGCCTGCGACTACATGCGGAAAAGAAAGCTCAGCCCCGCCACCGCCAGGAACTTCGGCATAGGCTTTGCCCCGGACTCCTGGAACAGCCTCACCGAGGCCATGAAGGCCCAGGGCTTTACGGAAAAGGAGCTGGCGGAGGCCGGGCTGGTGCGCCACGGCAAAAACGGCGGAGTGTACGATACCTTCCGAAACCGCCTCATGTTCCCCGTTATCGACGTGCGGGGCAATGTCATCGGCTTCTCCGGGCGCATACTGGGGGACGGAGAGCCCAAATATATGAACAGTCCCGAAACCCTGGTATTCAACAAAAGCCGCAACCTTTTCGCCTTGAATCTGGCTAAAAAATCAAAATGCGGATATATAATCCTATCAGAGGGCAATATAGACGTAGCCAGCCTGCACCAGGCGGGCTTCGACTCGGCAGTGGCCTCCCTGGGCACCTCCCTGACCCCGGAACAGGCCCGGCTCATCTCCCGCTACACCGACCAGGTGGTCATCGCCTATGACAACGACGGCGCGGGCAT
>CALXGF010000171.1 GCA_944387735.1 uncultured Oscillospiraceae bacterium | reverse complement strand
TGTCCCGGGTGTAGTCCACCACCCGCACATAGTATTCGTCGCTGTGGGCGTTGAAGCGCGCCGCCAGGATGTCCATGCCGTTGGGGTCCATGCAGGCTATAAGCAGCTCGGTCTTGGGCTGAAGCTCCGCAGGCTCTGCAGGCGTCAGCAGGTAGCAGCTGTCGCTGCCCAGGCAAAGGAACTCCCCGCCTTCGGCCTTCACTTTATATATGCTCCCCGGGTTCAGATAGCATTCGGACCAGATGACTTTGGGAGAAGCCGTCCCCTGGGCGTCCAGGGAATATATCCCATCGTCGGTGAGCAGCAGCAGATAGCTGCCGTCCCCGCCGTCAAAAAGACTGCCTGCCGGGCAGGTAAAGGCCTGGCTGAATCCTCCTGTCTCTCCGTCAAGCCTGTATAGCTTTTGTTCCTCCGCCGTCTCCCCGGCGGCATACAGCGTCCCGTCCTCACTTAGAGCAAGGCTCAGCCCTTCGCCGGGGAGATGTCCGCTTCCCGTGAGCTGTCCCTGGCTGTCCAGGATAAGCAGCTCCGTCTGATTGACCTGCAAATATATTTTGTCCCCGGAAATTTTTACGGACTGCACATCGCCATATCCGTATCTCTCGCTTTCATACATCCCGTTGAGCTCTGCGGTGAACACCGGCTCCAGCTCAAGGCTGTATTTGTTCAGGCTTATCCTCCGTCCCTCTTCCTCAAAGCTCACATCCAGCATGTATATGCCGTCATCTTTGACGCAGAACTCCATGTTGTAGTCCCGCTCAACCGTGCCCAGTTCCCTGTCTCCTCTGAGGATATGGTATGGATTGATGTCAGGCTCGCTTTGAACCAAATAGTACAGCTCCCCGCCGTATATATCCACGTCCTGGCACCGCTCCGGCAGCTCGATGTTCTCCATTTTATAGGCTCCGCCCTGGCCTGTCCATTCCATGGTGACCTCATCCAGTCCGCCGGAGTGAGCGGGCTGACTCTTTTCGGCAGATTCCCCGTCTTTCCCGCAGGCGCTGAATATGAACATGAGCGCAAGCATTGCCGCAAGTATCCTTGTTTTTTTCATGGGTCCAGCCTCCTGACTTTTGTCCTATACTTTTAATAACGGTAAATCCCGGCCTTTGTTGCAGTTTTTTAAGAGAATTAAGAATTCTTAAGATAGCAAAAGTACCCGTGCAGCTGCAAGGGTACTTTGATAAAATCACTTTTAGTTTATTGTAATCTGCCCTTATTCCGCAACGGCCAGGGCGATCTGGCTCCAGGTCTCCATGTTGTCGTATTCGGATCTCAGTTCCTGAAGGCTCAGCCAGCTTCCGCTGAGCTTCTCCGTCTCTTTAACCGAGACCTCCCCCTCCACTTCCATGGAGAAGCACAATCCCAGGTGGACGGCCCCCACGCCGTTGCCGTCGTCGTTTATAAAGCCTCTGGGCACAAGCTCGCCCCGTCGCTGGATGTACACTTCTTCCTCCAGCTCCCGTTCCAGTCCTTTCATAAGCACGCTGCGCCGGTCGGTCTCGTCCACAGGGTTGATGTGTCCCCCTATGCCTATGGACAGTTTGCCGTGGAGCCTGCTCTCCCCGCCTTTGTTAAGGCGGCGGGTGCTGAATACCCGTCCCTTTTGCTTCAGCACCACATAGGGGATTATCTGCTTGTAGGATGGATCCTCCTCTGCCGCCGGGCGGTCGATGAACTCATGCTCATTTATGATTATGTCCAGCATTGCCTCCCTGTCCTCGGTGAGCAGGCCGGTTCTGCCGGAGATGTATTTTGCCAGTTTTTCTGTCTTTACTACCAATACCTTTTCCATATGGACTCCTTCTGTATATTGACTAAAATTTCCCTGCCGTGTAAAATCATAATAACAGAACTGATAATAACACAAAAAGGAGGATAATTCCATGCCAAGTTTCAAGGAATTTTATTTTACTTCATCCACCGGCATGAACCAAATACGGGTAAAACAGTGCAGCCCCGACGTTGGACCCAAGGCCATAGTCCAGATAGCCCACGGCATAGCCGAGCATGTAGACCGCTATACGGAGTTCATGGAGTATCTGGCATCCAACGGTTACCTGGCCGTAGCCAACGATCACCTGGGCCATGGCAAGTCCATCCGGCCGGGAGAGCTGAAAGGCTTCTTTGCCGATGAGGACGGCTGGGACTATGTGGTGAGGGATATGGAAAAGCTTCATGACAGGATAAGCGCCGAGTATCCCGGCCTGCCCTATGTGATGTTCGGCCACAGCATGGGCAGCTTCCTTACCCGTACATATATCATTAAGCATCCGGATAAGTATGACGCCGTCATCCTCAGCGGCACTGGCCATCAGACGAAGGCGCTGGTCCTGGGCGGGTATGCCGCAGCCTCCGCCTCCGTTAAGCTATATGGTCCCAGGAAAGAGGGAGACGCCCTGAACAGTCTGGCCTTCGGCGCCTATACCAAGGCCATAGAAAATCCCCGTACTCCCTTTGACTGGCTCACTCGGGTTGACAGCGAGGTGGACAAGTACATAGCCGACCCGCTCTGCGGCTTTGTGGCCACGGTGGGCCTTTTCCGGGACATGATGGGCGGTATCAAATTCATAACCAATCAAAAGAATATAGCCGGCATGAGCAAGACCCAGCCTGTCTACTTCATGTCGGGAGCCATGGACCCGGTGGGAGATTACGGCAAGGGCGTGGAGCGGGCTTACAAGGCTTTCTGCAAGGCCGGGCTCCATGACGTGCTCATGCGCCTCTATCCCGGCGGTCGCCATGAGATGCTCAACGAGGAGAATAAATACGAGGTGTACAAGGATATACTGGCCTGGCTGGAGGACAAGGTCCCTGTAAAATAATAGGCTGTTTCCCTAGCCCGCTTCCAAGCTTGATAGCTCTCCGTTCCTTGGCTTTCGCTCTAATTTAAACTCAAAAACAGGAAACTATGAATAGTTTCCTGTTTTAACAGATTGAAGGCGCTGCGTAACGCAGCGCCTTCAGCTTATAGATCTTTGAAGGATTACTCCTCGTCGCCCATTTCGGGAACGATGCCGGTAGCTTCGCCGGTAGCGGAGACCTCGTAAACCAGAGCGTCCTCGCCGTTATCCTCTTCCGCTTCCTCCACCTCGGCTACGGGGGCGGGAGCTGGCTCGGACAGGGCGCGTATGGACAGGGATATCTTGTGCTTCTCCTCGTCGATAGCGGTGATCTTGGCGTCCACAACATCGCCAACGGCGAGCACATCCTCGGGCTTGCCTATGCGGCGGTTGGCAATCTGGGAAATGTGGATAAGTCCGTCGACGCCGGGCAGGACCTCGGCAAAGGCGCCGAAAGGCATGAGCTTGACGATAGTGACGGTGGCAACGCTGCCCACCTTGTACTTGTTGGTAAAAGCGGTCCAGGGATTGGCGTTGGGGTCCTTGTAACCCAGGGAGATTTTGCGCTTCTCTTTATCGAAGTTTATAACATAGACCTCGATCTCGTCGCCAACGGAGAGGACCTCTGAGGGCTGGTGGATGCGGCCCCAGCTCAGCTCGGACACATGGACCATACCGTCGATACCGCCTATGTCCACAAAAGCGCCGTAGCTGGTCATGGACTTGACCACGCCGTGGTAACGCTTGCCGATCTCGATCTCGTTCCAGATAGCCTCGGTGCGCTCACGGCGCTCGGCTTGGGCCACACGGCGGATGGAGCCCACAACACGCTTGCGGGCCTTGTTGACCTCAGTTATCTTCAGACGCACGGTCTTCTTCAGCAGCTGGCTCATCTCGGCGTCACGGGGCAGGTCGGTCTGGGAGGCTGGAACAAACACACGCACGCCCTTGACATTGACAACAACGCCGCCCTTGTTCTCCTCAGTTACAACGCCTTCCAGAACGGTGCCGTTGTCAACCGCCTCTTCCACTTCGTTCCACATCTTGGCGGCGTCCAGACGCTTCTTGGACAACATTGCGGTGCCCTCCACGTCGTTAACGCGCACTACGACAGCTTCGATGGTGTCGCCCACTTTGACGACGTCTTCCACCTTGACGCCGTCGTCGGTAAACTCGGAAGTGGGTATAAAGCCGGAATACTTGGCGCCAAGATCAACACTGATCTCAGTGCCGGTGATAGCAACTACAATTCCGGTTACCTTATCTCCATTATATATAGTTTTGAGAGTCTCCTCCAACATTTCGTCAAAGGACTTTTCCTTCTCAACTGGGGTCTCTTCGATTTTGATTTCGTCGCTCATTTTGTTTCTTACCTCCTTAATTATCCACGCAGGTGTGGATGCTCCGGCTGTGAGTCCGACAATATCGGCGTCTTTAAGCTTGTCCAAATCCAGCTCAGAGGCATTTTCAATAAACTGTATATTTGAACAATGCTCCCCGCATATCTGTGCCAAATGAACGCTGTTGGCGCTGTGCTTTCCGCCGATGACCACCATGGCATCACATTCCGAGGCAAGCTTTGCCGCTTCCTCCTGCCGCGTGAACGTAGCAAGACATATTGTATCAGATATTTTCGCATTTGTACATCTTTTTTTTATTACATTACAACATTCAGTAAAATTATTGCGAGTCTGTGTCGTTTGTACCACAACTGTTATAGGTTTTCCCCAATACTCTGTATTTTTATCCAGCCATTTTTCCAAATCCTGAGAATTTTCGAATACTGCATACTCCCCGCACCAGCCGCAAATTCCCTCCACCTCCGGGTGTTTCGGCATGCCTATAATGATTACGAAGCGTCCCTCCTCAGCCGCCCGGCTGCCGATGGTATGTATGGCCTTCACCTTGGGCCAGGCCGCGTCTCCTCCCGCCCCCCCCCCCTCCTCCCCCTCCTC
>CALXGF010000170.1 GCA_944387735.1 uncultured Oscillospiraceae bacterium | reverse complement strand
TAGATCTCGGAGCAGGGGCCGCAGGGGCCTGCTCCATGCTCCCAGAAGTTGTCCTCTTTACCGAAGCGGTAAATGCGCTCGGCGGGGATGCCGATGTCCTTGTTCCAGATCTCAAAGGCCTCGTCGTCGTCCACATATACGGAGGGGTAGAGCCTGTTCGGGTCTATGCCCACCCATTTGGGGGAGGTGAGGAATTCCCAGCTCCACTCTATGGCCTCTTTCTTGAAGTAGTCCCCAAAGGAGAAGTTGCCCAGCATCTCAAAGTAGGTGCCGTGGCGGGCGGTCTTGCCGATGTTCTCGATATCTCCAGTGCGGATGCACTTCTGGCAGGTGCATACTCTGTGGCATGGAGGCTCCTGCTCGCCCTTGAAATAGGGCTTCATGGGAGCCATGCCGGAATTTATCAGCAGAAGGCTTGCGTCGTTTTGGGGTATGAGAGAGAAGCTTGGCAGGCGCAGGTGGCCCTTGCTTTCAAAGAAGCTGAGGAACATCTCCCGCAGCTGATTCACACCGAATTTTTCCATTTCTCTATTCCTCCATAATAAAACTGAATTTAGCTCCAAGCGGAGCAAAAAATAAACCTCCACCCCGTACAGGGGCGAAGGTATGTTCGCGGTACCACCCTGATTTGCCGCAGTGCGGCATCTCTTAAAGCCCTTAACGCAGGCATACGCCCCGGTCTTCCCAGGGAGGCTCGGAAGTGGCTGCCGGCCAGGAACGCAGGGCCTTTCAGCAGACGGCCCCTCTCTGTAGCGCACCATGTTCCGGCTGGTTTCGTCACAGCCAAAAATCACTTTTGTAATTCTATCACAAGAATATAGATTGTCAAGAGTTTACCTGCATTTTCTCACTATTGACAGGCGGGGCGCCGGGCAGGGTAATGACATATGTATCTCCATCATGGGGTGTCGGGTATCCTCTATCTCCTCCCCTTCGGCGTTATACATATGTTCCGCCCTGAACTTCACCGGCCTGATATCCGGGCCGATAAGCTCCAGCTCGTCCCCTTTGTAGAACTTGTTGCGCTGGGTCAGCACGGCTCTCCCCTCCCCGTCGCAGCTCTCCACCACGGCGGCCACATCCGCCCGGCTTAAGTAGCTGGCCTGAGAATAATGCTGGCCGGGATAGCCGTAATAAAAGCCTGTACAGTAGGGCCGGTGACTGAGCTTCTCCGTCTCTTCCACCCAGAGCCTGTCCAGCTCTTCACCTCTGATAGCGGCGTCTATGGCGTTGCGATAGGCGTTGGTAACTATGGCGGCGTAGTAGGCCGACTTCATCCGCCCCTCTATCTTGAAGCTGCTTATCCCCGCATCAATGAGTTCCGGCATATGCTCAATCATGCACATGTCCCTGGAGTTCATGATGTAAGTGCCCTCTTTATCCTCGTCAATGGGGAAATACTCTCCGGGCCGGGTCTCTTCCACAAGGCTGTATTTCCAGCGGCAGGGCTGGGCGCACTCCCCCCGGTTGGCATCCCTGCCGGTTAGGTAGTTTGACAGAAGGCAGCGGCCTGAGAAGGACACGCACATGGCTCCGTGGACAAAAGCCTCCAGCCTCAACTCCTTTGGGGTATTCGACCTTATCTTCCGTATATCCTCCATAGGGGTCTCCCTGGCCAGGACCACCGTGTCGGCCCCCATATCATAGAGAGCGCAGGCGGTGGCGCTGTTGATGACCCCCAGCTGGGTGCTCACATGTATCTTTGCATGGGGCGCATAGCGTTTGGCCAGCTCCATCACCCCCAGGTCGGCGATGATAAGTCCATCCACTCCCAGGCTATCCAGTGTCTCCAGATATCCCGGCAGGCGTTTCAGCTCCTCCTCCCTGGGCAGGGTATTGCAGGTTACATAGACACGGCGGCTCAGGCCGTGGCAGAGCGCCACGGCCTTGTCCATTTGTTCGCTGTTAAAATTTCCGGCGGAGGCCCTCAGGCCGAATTCACTGCCCGCCAGGTATACGGCGTCGGCTCCATAGCAGAGGGCCATCTCCAGCCGCTCCATGTCCCCTGCGGGGGACAGGAGCTCCAAATCATTGCGAGTAATCCTGAGTTGCGACAAAGTTATTGAACTCCGTTTCATTGGTAAAGAATCTGTGTTCCCCGGTGGCCGTATCCAGAGCATAGTAATAATAGCCTGTGCTCTCCGGATTCAAAGCCGCATTGATAGAGGCCATACCGGGGCTGCATATGGGCGTGGGGGGCAGCCCGGTGCGGATACGGGTATTGTAGGGGCTGTCGGTCTGGAGCATCTCGGCGGTAGGCGCACCCTCATGGTCCGGGTACTCGTACAGCACCGAGGCGTCTATGCCCAGCTGCATACCGGCGTATAGGCGGTTATAGATGACGGAGGCGATAAGGGCGCGCTCGCCGTCATTGGCGGCTTCCTTCTCGATAAGGGAGGCTACGTTCACCACTTCCCGCATGGACATGTTCATGTCGGAAGCCTGCTTGAGCATATCGGCGGTCTGTTTGTAGTAGAAGGTCTCCAGCATCTTATTTATGGCACTGGACGCCTGCATGCCTACATAAAACTCATAGGTGTCCGGGAAGAGGACGCCCTCCAGCCGGGAGGCGTCGCCCTCCTCTATCCCCTCCAGGAAGCTGTAATTGAACTTGTCGTTGGCGGCAGACTCCATAAGCTCGTCATAGGAGCAGACGTTCATCTCCTCCAGGCGCTGGAATATCTGGCGCATACTAAAGCCTTCCGGCAGCGTCACGTCCACGGTGACCGTGGAGGCGGAGCCCGCCCGCATATTCTGGATAAGGGCCCGGTAGTCAAAGCTGGATTTCAGCTCATACTCTCCGGGGCTGACCTTCTCGCTGGCGGTGGATATCTTGCAGAAAATATTGAAAAGCCACTTGTATTCTATGAGTCCGGCCTCCTTGAGAGCGTCGGTGACATAGTCCATGTCCGCCTTGGTGACTCTCTCAGTGCCGGTCTTGTTACCCTCCTCGTCAAAGGTATCCACAGTCTCGGAAGTAAAAATGGACATGGGCAGAGTAACCACGGCGGTGAATTCGTCCTTGTTCAGAGCCAGCATATCGCTGGCGGCCATCCAGGCCAGACAGGCCAGGACTACGCTGACGCAGGCGATGAACACGAAATACATTATCCCGCCCATACAGCCCGAGTGGTATTCATGGCTCTGGCGCACCGGGTGATAGTCCCGCTCAGACTCCTCGTCTCCGGTGTAGTTGCTGGGCTCCTGACCGGAGTCGTCGGTGAGGAGCTTGTCCATTGCCTTAACCGGAGAGCGCAGCTCCTTCAGGGCCTCTCTCTTGCCCCGTTTCTTTTTTGTTTTTTCCTCTTCCGTATCTTTCTTTTCCGGCTGATCATTGCTGTTTATAGCCTCGTCGTGAATACGAAAGATTTCGTTTATCTTATCGATATCGCCTGACATAGTGTTCTCCATTCCGCCGCATGAATATGGTCTTCCGGCTCTCCCTGCGGCAGGGGAAAGGTTCTGGATAATCTCTCGGTTTTTGCCCCGGAAGTAGCACCAAGGCAAAAAGCTGCATATTATGGCACGAGCGCTGGGGTAATTCCCCTGCCGCCGCTACACAAAGTCTGGGATATACCGCCGCCGTCCGTGCACCTCGGCGGGCAAAATCAATAACATGGCACGGAGAAAGGGTTCAAACATGTTCTGCAATAATTGTAACAGCTCTATCTGGCTCATCATCCTCATTATCATCCTCTTCGGCTGCGGCAACAACTGCGGCTGCGGCTGCGAGAGCAGCAACAACTGCAACAGCAACTGCGGCTGCGGCTGCTGAGGTTTTCCACGGAGCATCGAAAGATGCTCCTTTTTCTTTTCAGTCTAAGCCCAGCTCCCTGAGGATTATATTGAATATCTCCAGATTCTTCTCGTCCACATCCCGCTCCAGGCCGTCTTTCAGATAGTCTATCTTTATCCAGCCGTAATAGTCCGCCGCTTTTCTGGCTGTCTCCAGGCAGCGGCGGAGATAGTCCGCATCTTGCTCGTGGATGTCGGCTCTGGTATGGGTCTTCTCCTGCCGCTTTGCCATACGGCCCAGAGAGGTCTCCACGTCCACGTCCAGGTATATCACCAGGTCCGGCCTGGGCAGGCCCATCTTTACATACTCCAGGTCATAGAGCCACTTAAAAAACTCCGGAAGCTCCGGCTCCGGGAGCTTGGAGCCCTGGTGTACGGCGTTTGAGGTGGTATAACGGTCGGAGAGAATAAGTCCCCCATTCTCATAAACCTTGCCCCAGTCCTCCCGATAAGATGCAAAGCGATCCACCGCATAGAAGGTGGAGGCCGCATAGGGGTTTACATCCCCCGGACGGCTGCCGAACTGACCGGACAGATACATGCGGATAAGGGCGCTGCTGTCCTTATCATATCTGGGGAATACAATGTGATTATAGTCTATATTCTGCTTTTCCATTCTGGCGCAGAGGCGGCGGTACTGAGCGGACTTGCCGCTGCCGTCTATGCCTTCCAGCACTATCAGTTTACCCTTGCTCACTTTTGCTCCTTGGCCGGTTACACCCTGCTGAACACTTCGCCTATTTTCTCATGAATAATGAGGTCGGCATAGCTGTCATAGGGTGTCTCACTGAGATTGATCAGCACCAGCTTTTTTCCTCTGTAGTAGTTTATAAGTCCTGCAGCGGGATATACATTCAGGGAAGTGCCCCCGATTATAAGTATGTCCGCATTTCTAATATAGGCTATGGCCCGGCGGACTATATCGTCATCCAGAGGTTCCTCATACAGTACGATATCCGGACGGATGACGCCCCCGCAGGAGCATCTGGGCACGCCCTCTCCTTTGTTCATTTCCTCCGCCGGATAGGGCCTGCGGCAGCGGGAGCAGTATGCCCTCAGTATGCTCCCGTGGAGTTCAAGGACATTCTTGCTCCCGGCAGCCTGGTGAAGCCCGTCAATGTTCTGGGTTATCACAGCCTTCAGCTTGCCCTCCTGTTCCAGCTGGGCAAGGCGCAGATGGGCCTGATTCGGCTTTACCCCCTCTACCACAAGCTTCTCCCGGTGAAAGCGGTAATACTCCTCCGGATTGCTCTCAAAAAAGCTGTGGCTGAGTATGGTCTCCGGCGGGTATTTCCACTTCTGGTTATACAGGCCGTCCACGCTGCGAAAGTCCGGGATGCCGCTCTCGGTACTCACTCCTGCGCCTCCGAAAAAGACGATGTTGTCGCTGCCTGCTATCATTTCCCTTAGCTGAGCTATCTTGTCTTCCATCTATGTCACCGCCTTTTCAAACATATCAGCTTTTGTATTATATACGAACAATGTGAACTTTTCAATTATTTAAAGATATTCCGGCAAGACTTTTGCCGCCAGCTCAGCAAGCTCCCTGCGGCAGCAACGCCTCAATTCATCCATGTCCCGGCCTGCCGGTCCGCAGGCGTAATAAGCAGAAATGCCTTCTTCAAGGCACAGCTCCGCCCCCTGTCCCAGACAGCCCGCCAGAGCGATGCAGGGCACAGCCTTGGCCTTGGCCCGGCGGGAGACGCCCACCGGCACCTTACCCGCCATGCTCTGTCCATCCAGCCTGCCCTCCCCGGTTATCACCAGTTCAGCCGTGTCCAGCAGCTCATCAAAGCCCACGCTGTCCAAAAGCAGCTCAATGCCCGGCCTAAGCTCCCCATTGAGGAAGGCCAATACGCCGGCCCCCAGTCCTCCGGCAGCTCCCGCCCCCGGCAGCTCCGCCACGTCCCGACCCTGTTCTCTCTTTATTACCTGGGCAAAGTGGGCCATGGCCATGTCGTGCGGTCCAATCTGCTCCGGTCTCAGGCCCTTTTGAGGGCCAAAGACAGCGGCCGCTCCCCGCTCTCCGCACAGGGGATTATCCACATCGCAGGCGGCTCTTACTTGAATATCCGGCAGGGCGGCTGGAAGGATTATTTTCTCCACCTTTCCCAGATTTTCCGCCAGGGGAGCAACTTCCCTGCCCACGGCATCCAGAAAGCGGTAGCCCAGCGCCGCCGCCATGCCTATGCCGCAGTCGTTTGTGGCGCTGCCCCCCAGACCCAGCAGCAGCTTTTCACAGCCCAGGGAGGCGATGTGCTCTATCAGCTCCCCCACTCCGTAGGTAGTAGCCCTTAGAGGCTCAAGCTCCCCGTCCATCAGGGGGAGTCCTGCGCAGGCGGCCATCTCCATCACGGCGCAGCCATCTGGCAGGATGCCGAACTCCGCCTCCACCGGTGTCCCCTTGGGTCCGGTAACTCTCAGGCTGCGCCTCTCTCCGCCGATAAGGGAAAGATAGGAGGAGCACATACCTTCGCCGCCGTCGGACATGGGGATGCACAGTATCTCTGCATCCCGGCAGAGCTTCTTCACTTCTCCGGCAATTATATCGCAGACCTGGGCCGCCTCCAGGGTGCCCTTGAAGGAGTCCGGCGCAATGATTATCCTCTTCATACTGCACTCCCCTTTTCGCAAAAGGCAGGCGGATTAAATATCTGCCTGCCTCTGTAATTACTTCTTATTCTTTGACTTTCTTCAACTGCGCCTTAATAGCTTTTTCGTCGGCCTTCAGCTGCTCCATGAGCATCTCATTTTCCCGGCGGGTGACGAAGCGGTATATCTCGTCGCTGCAATAGCTTGCCATGTTCAGGATAAAATCCCTGGCGCTGCCGGCAGCAGCCAAAGCCAGCTCCGTGCTCTCTCTCAAATAGTGGGCCGCCTCACCGGGACACAGAGGGCAGAGCTCCTTGGACAGCTCCAGCAGCTTTCCCATCATGTTCACAATCTCGGCGGGAATAGCGGTGGCAGGCTGTCGGGCCGCCTCAATGGCTCTGGGGTCGCCCTCTTTAACAGCCCTCTTCAGAGGCGCGCGGCTCTTCACGTCCTCGTCAATAAGGTGGACCATGTAGCTGCGGAGTATCTCGCCGTTGCGGCGGATATAATCCAGACGCTCATTGCCCTCAACAGTCCTGGCAGTTATGGCCGCCGCCCGGCACATAAGAGCGGCGGCGATAGAAGCCGTTATGGCGGAGCCGCTGCCGGTTTCCAGGCGGCTGTCCGGGTCGGCCAGAGCCTGGCTCAGCTCCTCCACAGTCTTTTTCTTAAAAACCTCAACAAGTATCTTTTCCGCCATAATCAAGCCTCCTTTTTAATTGCGGTTAAACTCTCTCAGAACCAGGCCCTCGTTCTTCTGCAGAGCCCAGTTTATGCACCATTCGGAGGTGAAGAGCAGCAGGTCGTTGCCCTTGAAGTCCTGGACCCACTTGGTGTCGCTGGTAAGGTTCAGTTCATTTATCTTCACGTTCTCGCTGTCCACCCAGCGCACCAGCTCGTAGGGCATTGCCCGGCGGCGCACGTCCACGCCGTACTCAGTCTTCAGCCGGTATTCCAGCACCTCAAATTGCAGCACGCCCACAACGCCCACGATGACTTCCTCCACGCCGGTGAAGGGCTCGTGGAAGATCTGAATGGCGCCCTCCTGGGCTATCTGGGTTATGCCCTTTTCAAACTGCTTGCGCTTCATTGTGTCAATGCGCTCCACGGCGGCGAAGTGCTCCGGGGCAAAGGTGGGTATGCCCTCAAAGCAGACGTGCTTTCCCTTTTCGCAGATGGTGTCGCCTATGGAGAAGATGCCCGGATCGAACACGCCGATGATGTCCCCGGCATAGGCCTCGTCTATAATGGTGCGGTCCTGAGCCATGAGCTGCTGAGGCTGGGCCAGGCGCAAGGGCTTGCCCCCCTGGACATGGTAATATTCCTTGTCTCGCTCAAAGCGGCCGGAGCAGATACGCATGAAAGCTATCCTGTCCCGGTGGGCCTTGTTCATGTTGGCCTGGATCTTGAATACGAAGGCTGAGAAATTCGGATCTGTCGGCTCAACAATTTCCTCCCCGGAAATTCTGGGCAAGGGCGGCATGGTCATTTTCAGGAAGCTCTCCAGGAAGGGCTCCACGCCGAAGTTATTCAGAGCGGAGCCAAAGAACACCGGGCTAAGCTTGCCCTGGCGCACTTCGTCTATATCGAAGTCATAGCCCGCCCCGTCCAGCAGTTCAATGTCATCGGAGAGGGTCTGACGGAGGCGTGGGCCTATGAGCTCATCCAGCTTCTCCGTCTCGTCCAGGGTACACTCTATGGCCTTGATACGGCTCTGGCCCCGGTGGAATTCGTTAAAGGCCAGTATCTCCTTCTTCTCCCGGTCGTATACGCCCTTGAAATCCTGGCCGCAGCCTATGGGCCAGTTCATGGGGTAGGTGCCGATGCCAAACTCGTTTTCCAGCTGCTCCATAAGATCGTAGGGGCTGCGGGCCTCCCGGTCCAGCTTGTTGATAAAGGTAAAGATGGGTATATGGCGCATGGCGCATATCTTAAAGAGCTTTCGGGTCTGGGGCTCTATGCCCTTGGCGGCGTCGATTACCATCACCGCCGAGTCCGCCGCCATAAGGGTGCGGTAGGTGTCCTCGGAGAAGTCCTGGTGTCCGGGAGTGTCCAGGATGTTGATGCAGTAGCCCTCGTACTCAAACTGCATGACAGAGGAGGTTATTGATATGCCTCTCTGCTTTTCCAGCTCCATCCAGTCGGAGACTGCATGGCGGGCGGTGGCCTTGCCCTTTACTGAACCGGCCAGCTGTATGGCCCCGCCGTAGAGCAGCAGCTTTTCCGTCAGGGTGGTCTTACCGGCGTCCGGATGGGATATGATGGCGAAGGTCCTCCGCCGCTCTATCTCTTTTACTAAATCTGGCATAATCTTCTTCCTTCAAATAATCTAACCGTGATATTATATACATTAGTCCATAAAAAGTAAAGGGCTTATTGCCTCTGTTATCCGTCCTATGTTCTCTTCGGAATACTCTATTTCCGAAGAGTAGAGTCGGACAAGCTCCTTGAGCTCTCCCCCGCCCTGCTCCAGGGCGGAGATGAAGCGCAGGCTCAAAATGCAAAACTGCAAAAGCAGCGCCGCCTCCCGGCGGTTTTCGGCAGAGGCAAAGTGCCGGTAGATGAAATATTGCAGCAGCCGTGTGTGAGCCATGTCTCCGGGCAGCTCCCCGCTCAGGGGTCTGAGTATTTCCAGAGCCGATGTCCACGCCTCATCCAGCCGCTCCAAGCCCAGATAGAAGTCCCGCCAGCATATCAAGTCAAAATTGATTTCCGGCATGTCCATCAGGGCGCAGCAGCTCTCCAGCCGCTTTTCCATGGGCAGCTCAGTCCTGGCCAGGACGTCCATGAGCTGCCGGCGCAGGGCAATGAGTTCCGGCTCTTCCTCCTCCGGCTGGCCTTCCACGGTGTATATCAGCTTCAGAGGCTTCTCCCCTGTGAGCAGAAGCCTCGCCGCCTCTTCACAGCAGAGGCCCAGGCCCGCCTCCTGTCTATGGGGGAAATCATTATAAAACCTGGGGTGCTCCCGGCAGATATCACAGAGCACATCCTCCCCATAAGCCAGGATAAGGCGGCACAGGCCCGCATCATTGAGAAAGGGGCAGCGGCCGTCGGCAGTCA
>CALXGF010000169.1 GCA_944387735.1 uncultured Oscillospiraceae bacterium | reverse complement strand
GGAGATGCTCCAGACCGCGGGGGTCTCGGTGGCCATGGGCAACGCCGGAGCGGCCCTGAAGAGGCTGGCCCGCTATGTCACCGAAGACAATGAGCATGACGGCGTGGCCCGGGCAATATACAGGTTCATCCCTTGACAGCCTTTTAGAGGGCATGTTAAAATATTTATATCAAATATCCTCCAGAAGGGAAAACTGGAGCGTAAAACTGAAAAGGAGGCCTAAGGCATGAAAAAGCTGTTCGGATTTGCCGACGAGTACATACGCCGGAGCGATTGGAAAGACCTGGCCCTCATCAAATTCTGTCTCATGTCCATCGGCGTGATGATGGGCATGTATATCCCCAAGGAGAAGAGGAAACTGGCTCTTCCCATAGCGGGGACGGTCTTTGCCATCACCTATGTGCCGCTGATGACCAAGCTGTTCAAAATAATCTTCGGCGGCTCTGAAGAGGAGTGAGCCGGGGGAAAGCGGCCGTACCCCTCTGAAAAGAGAAGAATAGAGACTGCTGTTGCCGGGCTCCGGCGGCGTTCAACGCCGCCGGAGCCTTTGCCTTTGTTCGTGGCGGGCTGCATGGCCGGCAGAAGGGGCCGAATTACGCAGGAGGTTTGACATAGCCTGCATCCCCACTTATAATTGACTTGCATAAAAGTATCAAGGCGGAGAAAGGAGCCGGGAAAATGGGGCGTATCATAGGCTGCATTGCAGACGACTTCACCGGCGGCTCGGATGCCGCATCCTTTTTGAAGAAGGGCGGGCTGTCCACCCTGCTGATAAACGGCGACAGCTACAGGGGCTATAGGCCGGGAGAGGATATCCGGGCGGTGGTGGTGGCTCTGAAGACCAGGTCCATAGAGCCGGAAGCGGCGGCCGACCAGTCGGAAGCGGCGGCAAAATGGCTTCTGGAGCAGGGGGCGGAGAAGATATACTTCAAGTACTGCTCCACCTTCGATTCCACGCCCCGGGGAAACATCGGCCCTGTCACGGACCGGCTCATGGAGCTGCTGGATGAACCGTATACGCTGCTGTGCCCCTCCCTCCCGGTAAACGGAAGAAAGGTAAAAGGCGGGGTGCTCTATGTAAACGGCGTCCCTCTGGGGGAGAGCTCCATGCGCTTTCACCCGGTGAACCCTATGAGTGAATCCAGAATAGACAAGCTGATGGCCCCCCAGAGCAAATATCCCTGCCTGGTGCCGGAGGGCGGGCTCATAGGTCCCGGTACGGAGACGGTGAAGGATATGCTGTCCCGGGCTGCGGCAGAGGCCGGGCATCTGACGGCGGTGCCGGACTATTACAGCAGCGAGCAGGGGGCAGAACTGGCGGAGAGCTTTGGAGAGCTGCGCCTGCTTACCGGCGGCTCCGGCCTGCTGGAGCACATAGCCCGCCGGGAACGGCGCAAACTGGGCAGCGGCGGCGCCGGAGGGAGCTTCCCCAAGGCGGAGGGCAGACGTCTCATCCTGGCGGGCAGCTGCTCGGCCATGACCCAAAAGCAGGTGGGGGCGTATCTGGCCGCCGGGAAAAAAGCCCTGCGCCTGAAGCCGGAGATGCTCGTCTCGGGGGAGCAGCGTCTGGAAGACCTGGCCTCTGCGCTCCGGGAGTGTGAGGAAGATCTGCTCATATACAGCACAGCCGCACCGGAGGAGATATACCGGGGAGACGGGAGCAAAGACATATCCGCTCTGCTGGAGGGGGCCGTGGCCGAATTGGCGGCGGAGGCCCTGGCCGGCGGTATCAGGAAGCTGATAGTGGCGGGAGGGGAGACCTCAGGGGCCGTGACCCGGCGTCTGGGCTATTCCCGCTTCCTTATCGGGGAAGACGCCGCACCCGGAGTGCCGGTGATGTGTCCGGCGGAGCGGCGGGACGTGAACATAGTCCTGAAATCCGGCAACTTTGGGGATGAGGCTTTTTTCATAGACGCGCTGGCCTGAGCCGCCTTTAAAGGGCCGGAGGGGAAATTTAAGGAGGTAGGCTGAATTGAAGTTTGGATGCTGCATAAAAAGAAAGGAAGATGTCTTGACTCTGGCCCGGCTGGGCTATGACTTCTATGAGTACTCCGGCACGGAGATAGGGAGGATGAGCCGGGGGGAGTTTGATGAACTGCTGGCCGTGACGGACAGGGCCAAAATAGCCTGCCTGGGCTTCAACAGCTATTCCCCCGGCAGGCCCGCCATAGTGGGCGAGGCTTTCAGCCGGGAGGAGACGGAGGACTATGCCGGGCTGCTGTGCGCCAGGGGCAGAGAGCTGGGGATATCCAATGTCGGGATAGGCGCCCCGGCGGCCCGCCGTCTGCCGGCGGATTATCCCCGGGAGAAAGCGGACCGGCAGTGCCTGGAGTTTCTCCGAATAACGGCGGCGGAGGCGGCGAGATACGGCCAAAGGCTGCTTTTTGAGGCGGTACACAGCGGTGTGTGCGACTATGGGAACCATACCCGGCAGGCCCTGGAGATAGTGGAGCGGGCGGCTTTGCCCAACCTGGCTCTGGTGCTGGACTTCTACCACATGAAGATGATGGGCGAGGGCCTCTCCGAGGCTGAGGGCGTGGAGCCCTATCTTGGGCACGTGCATGTGAGCACCCGGGAGGAGGGCCTGGGCCGGGGCTTTCCCCACGCCCGGGACGAGGCGGAATACCGGGAGATATTCTCCTGGCTCCGCTGCCATGGCTATAAGGGCACGGTGAGCATAGAGGCGGGGAGCTTTGAGGAAGGGGCGGCTGCCAGCTCCCTGGAGTTGCTGAGGAAGCTGGATGCCGGGATGGGGGAACAGGGCCATGACCGATGAGGAACTCATATTTTTTCAGCGCATGCCGGAGATGCTGCCCGTGTACGAGAAACTGCGGGGGCTGCTGGCGGCGGCCTACCCGGACATGGGGCTGAAGGCCACAAAGACCCAGATATCTCTGAGAAACCGCTATGTCTTTGCCGCCGTGTCCCTGCCCTGGCGGAAACTGAAGGGCTGGCCGAAAAAATATGTCCTGGTCTCCTTCGGCCTGGGCTGGAAGCTGGAAGACCCGCGGATAATACAGGCCGTGGAGCCCTATCCGGGGCGCTGGACCCACCATGTACTGCTGGAAAAGCCGGAGGACGTGGACGGACAGCTCATGGACTGGCTGGACCAGGCCTACGGCTTTTCCATGACAAAGTGAGAGGGAAGGACATGGATAAGGAAAAAGTATACGCCATGAAGTTTTCCGCCGTCTACCCGCTGCTGGTGAACAAGGCCCTGAGAAAGGGCAGAAGCCGGGAAGAAGTGGATAGCCTGACCACCTGGCTCA
>CALXGF010000168.1 GCA_944387735.1 uncultured Oscillospiraceae bacterium | reverse complement strand
TGGAAGTGGGCTGCAACAGCGTCCTCAATCCCGGCACCGTGGTGGGCCGCAATTCCAATATCTATCCCACCTCCTGCGTCCGGGGCGTCATCCCTCCCGACAGCATATATAAGGATAAGGACAATATCGTCCATAAAAAGTAAAGCACTGTAATTTGATTTCCCCGCAGCCTCAGCTGCGGGGAAATTTTTTGCCTTTTCCTAAGCCTTTCTTATTGCCATGGCCCCGGCCCCTCGGTTATAATTCTCCTATAATAGAAAGGGCCCGGGAGGGCGGCCCTGTTACGGAACAGAAAGCATCAGCAAAAGGAGGACGCCAATGGATAAAGCCAAGTATATAAGCACCGGCATTGAGGGCCTGGACAGGACCCTGGACTATCTCCGCTGGGGGGACACGGTTACCTGGCAGATAGAGAATATGGGGGACTATGTCTTTGTGGTGAGCCAGCTGGTGGCCAGCGTGGCCAGAACTCAGCAGCGGATAGTGTACCTGCGCTTTGCCGACCACGCCGAGGTGGTGGACGACGAGGCACTGATAAAGCGGGGAGCCAATGTGAAAAAGTATGTGCTGGACCCGGCGGTGGGCTTTGAGACCTTCTCCGTGCAGATACACCGTATAGTCAGCGCCGAGCCGGAGGACAGCATATTCATAACCGACTGCCTTTCCTGCCTCCAGCATTTCTGGTTCTCCGACCACATGGTGTGTAACTTTTTCTGTCTCACCAGCGCCTTCAGCCACAGCCGCAACTCCATAGCCTACACCTGCATCAAGTACGAGCGGCACATATACGACACCGTCTCCCGCATCAGGGCCGCCACACCGGTACTTATCAACATCCGCAACATAGACGGCAGCACCTACATCCACCCGGTAAAGGTGGCCGGGCGGCAGACGGAGGACATGTACTACCCTATAAAGCTGGAGGGCAGCCACTGCCGCACCCTCACCTCCAGCGCCGAGCTCTATGCCATCTTTGATATCTTTACCCAGACCGGCGAGCGTCGGGACTGTTGGGACAGTATGTTCGACTCGGTGAAGAACGGCGGCGAGGAGCCTGTGGATGATGAAGGCCGGGCAATCAAGGAGAACATCCTCCGCTGCCTGCTGGGCAACGAGCCCAAGCGTCTGGCTCTGTGCAGGAAATATTTCTCCATGCAGGACCTGATGGAGATAAAGAAGCGGGTCATCGGCACCGGCTGCATCGGCGGCAAGGCTGTGGGCATGCTCCTGGCCAGAAACGTCATAAGGGACACTGCCCCGGAGTTATATAGGCGGCGCATCGAGCCCCACGACTCCTACTTCATAGGGGCGGACGTTTTCTACACCTATGCGGTGCAGAGCGGGATTTGGGAGCTGCGAACTCAGATGCTGAAGCCTGAGGACTATCTCAGACTGTCCCCGGAGCTGAAGCAGCTGCTCTTAAACGGCAGCTTTATGCCCTCTATAAAGGAGCAGTTTTTGTCCATGCTGGAGTACTTCGGCCAGTCGCCAATCATCGTCCGCTCCAGCTCCCTGCTGGAGGACGGCTTTGGCAACGCCTTTGCCGGAAAGTATGACAGCGTCTTCTGCCCAAATCAGGGCACTCTGGACCAGCGCTACCGCCAGTTTGAGGCGGCGGTGCGTCAGGTCTATGCCAGCACCGTCAGCGAGGAGGCTTACAGGTATAGAATAGAGCGCAACCTCCTTGATAGGGACGAGCAGATGGCTCTGCTGGTAATGCGTGTCTGCGGCGACCGCCACGGCCGCTACTACTATCCCCATGTGGCCGGAGTGGGCCATTCCCAGAATCTGTATGTGAACAGCCTCTCCGCCGCAAAGGGCAACAAGGGTATGCTGCGCCTGGTCTTCGGCATGGGCACCAGGGCCGTGGACCGGGAGGCGGAGGACTACGCCCGGCTCATAAACCTGGACGAGCCTCTGGCCCCGCCCATGGTGAACTACGGGGACGAGTACAAATACTCCCAGCACAAGGTGGACCTTATCGACCTGCGCTACAATACCTTTACCAACAGGCGGCTGGAGGAGCTGGACCGGAAGGATATGAGCACCGACACCTCTCTGTTCATGGAGCCGGACATGGCAACTATCGCCCGCTACCGGGAGCTGGGCATCTACGATGAGCCAGCCCCCTTCATCATAAACTTCCGGCGCATGCTGAGAGCTACCGACTTCACCCAGATCATGACCCGGATAATGGCCATACTCCAGGAAAAATATAACTACCCGGTGGATGTGGAATATGCCTGCAACTTCAATAAGGAGGGGGACTACCGGGTGAACCTGCTCCAGTGCCGTCCTCTCCAGACCCACGGTCTGGGCCAGGCGGGGGTCATGCCAAAGGTGAAGGACTTTCTGTTCAGGATAAAGGGCAACTTCATGGGCGGCAATATCTGCGTCCCGGTGCGCTACGGAGTCTTTGTAAAGGTGGAGCCCTATCTGGAGCTGCCGGAGGGGATGAAGTACTCCGTGGCCAGGGCCGTTGGAAAACTGAACGCAAAGCTAAAAGACAAAAAAGCCGTGCTCCTGGGGCCGGGACGCTGGGGTACGACCACTCCCAGCCTGGGCGTGCCGGTGAGCTTTGCGGAAATAAGCAAATACCAATGCATGTGCGAGCTGGCCTACAGCTCCCACGGACTGAGACCGGAGCTGAGCTACGGCAGCCACTTCTTCCAGGACCTGGTAGAGAGCGGGATATATTACGCCGCCGTGTACCAGGGCGAGGAGGGCTGTATCTTCAATGAGGCTCTGTTCGATTCCTTCCCCGACCGCTTCCTGGAGCTGGGAGGGGAGGAGAGCCTGAAGAATGTCATCAAGGTCTACGACTTCGGCAAACCTGGAGCCATACTCTATGGGGAGATAGCCAGCCAGGACTGCTTCCTGGGCCTGTTGAGCAATTAACATAACACGGTATACATAACAACAACAGCGGCCCAAAATCAGGGCCGCTGTTGTTGTCAAGAGCTGTATGACCGGGATTCAGTTTGAGCTGTGCAGGCTCCGGGCTCAATATTTCTTCAAGAGCCGGTTAAAAATCACTATTCCGGCAATGACCTGGAATATCAGATAAGCTCCCAGATACAAAACCATTGGTCGGCTGTTTCCGATGAGGCCCAGACTGTCCAAGATGCCGATAACAAAAATGGACAGGCTCACCGTCACAAGACCAAGCACATAGGCATAGCGGCCGGAGCGGTCGCGGAGCTTCTGCTTCAGTTCGTCGTTCATTTCTATACGCTCGTTTTCCAGGCGTTCCTCATAGCGCTGCCGGTTTTTGGGACTGCTCCAATAAAAATATTTTCCTATCATAACCAGCCCAGGACCGGTGAGAGCGCCGCCGAGGCCGTAGAGCATGCCGATTTCGGTGTTGGTGAAGATGGCGGCAAGCAGCAGGGCAAGGCCAAGAAGAGTATAGATTATGCCGCTGATAAGCTGAGTCTTTTTCATGACTCTCTCCTTTCATGGATGAAGATTTCTTCAATGCTCAGTTTGAAATAGTCGGCTATGGTAAAGGCCAGCTCCAGAGAGGGGTTATACTTCCCGTTCTCAATGGAGCTGACGGTCTGGCGGGAGACCCTGATGGCTTTGGCCAATTGCTCCTGATTCAACTCCCGGGATTTGCGCAGTTCCTCCACACGGTTTTCCATACTTGTGCCCCTTTCAAAACTTTTGACAAGTTTCCTTTACAATGCCAATATATCATAGCTTTATTAATTTGTCAAGCTTCCTTTACAAAAAATAAAAATGTTAAGAACTCTTGACATTTTGTAGAAAAGCTGTATAATAAGAAATGTAAAGAGCTCTTAACATTTTTTGAAATATAAGGAGGGAAAGACTATGAAAAGAATGGATGAGATGGACAGGAACATCCGGCTGCGCTCGCAGGAGTGGGGATTCAGGGCGGTACTAATAGCCCTGGCGGTCTGGGTGTTGTATAATTGCTGGCAGACCTTGGCCAAGGGGGCGCCCTATCAGCCCTTGCCCATGCTCATTATGTGCCTGGGCGTCAGCGTGCAGTCTTTCAGCTATATGGGCATAAAGCAGAAGATGATTTCCGGGGATGAGGAATACCATGAACCCAACCGGCTGCTCCAGACTATTCTGGCCGCCCTGTTTATAAGCGTGCTCATCCTGGCTGTGGGCACCTATATTGCGGTGATGAGCTGATGAAAAACAGGGTGAAGCAGCTGCGGAAGGCTGCGGGACTGCGCCAGGAGGATATGGCAAAGGAGCTGGGAGTGAGCCGCCAGACCATTATCGCCATAGAAAACGACAAATACGACCCCAGCCTGGAACTGGCCATGAAGATAGCCAGGCTCCTGGGGCTCCATGTGGAGGACATCTTTACTTTGGAAGATTGAAAAACCTGGCCCGGACAGAAGTCCGGGCCAGGTTTTGAGAACTCATCATTCCAAATACACTCTGGGCACCCGCTTGGACACGGAGCACAGCAGCTCATAGGGGATGGTGCCGGCGGCCTCAGAGAGCTGATAAATGCCGCATCTCTCCCCGAAGAGCTCCACCTGACTGCCCACATCTACATCCGGCAGCTCCGTCAGGTCCACCATGCACATATCCATACATATAGTGCCCCGCTGGGGGGCAAAACCCTTGCCGGCGGCAAAGGCGCACTTGTTGCTTGCGGCTCTGAAGAGCCCGTCGGCATAGCCTATGGCCAGCACTCCCATGCGGGTGCGCCGGTCCGTCACATAGCGGCGGCCGTAGCTTATGGAGGTGCCCGGCTCGTAGAACTTTATGGTGCTCACGGTGGTGACCAGGCGCATGCAGGGGCGCAGGCCCAGCCTGCCCCTGTCCCCGTAGCCGTAGAGCAGCAGGCCGGGGCGCACCATGTCCAGAACCGTCTCCGGGTAATTCACCACCGCACCGCTGTTGGCGCAGTGGCGCAGGGGAAAGCTGATGCCGCCCCGCTCTTTCACGGCAGAGAGGACATCCATGAAGAGCCTGAATTGCTGCCGGGTGTATTCCCGGCTGTCCCCGTCCTCCTGGTCGGAGACGGCGAAGTGGGTGTATATCCCCTGGTGGATAAGGCCGGGGAGTCGGCAGGAGTCAATGACATTTTTCACTCCCTCGTCAAAATGCTCTCCGGCGCAGAGATAGCCAAGACGGGACATGCCCGTGTCCAGCTTTATATGTATCTTCAGCTCCCGGCCCAGCCTGGAGGCTTCGGCGGAATACTCCAGGGCCTTTGCAAGACAGGTCACGGTCTGGGTGATATCCAGGCTGATGAGCTGGGCGGTGTACTCCGGCGGCGTGTGACCAAGGATAAGTATGGGCAGGCTGATGCCCCCCTGCCTCAGCTCCAGGGCTTCATCCAGACAGGATACCGCCAGATAGTCGGCCCCGGCCTCCTGCAAGAGGCGGGAGACTCTCAGGGCTCCGTGGCCGTAGGCGTCCGCCTTCACCACGCCCAGAAAGCGGCAGCCCTGGGGCAGAGCGGTACGGATGGCCGTATAGTTGTGTCTTATATTCTCCAGGCTGATCTCGGCCCAGGTCCTCTTTTGTAAATCTTCCATTTTATCAGTACTCCATTATTTCTCCCGTGGGCTCTTCAAGAGTGGGGGCGGGGAGACTTTCGCCCTCCTGCCAATCGCTGATCTCCGCAAAGATCTTCACCCGGCCGTCGCTGATAAGCTCAGCCTGACATGGGGTCATAGTCTCCGGCTGAAACCAAACGGTGCAGCTGAGGGTGTCGGTGCTGTCTATCTGCATCACGGTGTAGTCGCCCTCGGTCCAGCCGGAGTCCAGGGCTCCGGTCTTGAGCGCCTGCACCAGCATGGGCAGAGCGGACATGGGGGAGAGCCCATAGTCGTCCAACTCTCCGGTACCCAGGCTTATGCCGTCATATTCCAGACTGGCGCCGTCGGGCTTTACCCGTGCGGTGACACCGGCGATGAGCTGGGGTGCCAGAACGGTGACGCTGCCCCCCTCGCTGTCCTCGCTGTAGCTGAGGGTGAAGCGGGCGGTCTTGTTTTCATACTCCGCCCGGACATTGGCGGTAAAGCTTAGGGCCTCCAAAGCCCCCAGGCGTTGGGTCAGCTGCTCATGGGCGTCGGAAAACTCCCGTCCTCCGCAGGCGCTGAGCAGCAGGCATACTATCAAAAGCAAGGGCAGGCACAGTTTTTTCATGGCTTATCCGTCCTCCGAAAAAAATCTTATGCCTGACTATATGCTTTGTCCAGGAACATTATAATCAGCGGCGGCAAAATAGTCAAATTAAGCTTTTTATGGACCTGATAGTAAAATTAGCTATTGAAAAAATCAAAAAGCTGTGCTAAACTGTACGAGTTATTGCAGAGAACGGGAAAATAGCGGAGGATTTGTCCGGCAGAGAATGGGGGTCGGCGGCTGTGAGCCCCCTGGGACAAGGCCGCTTGGTTCGCCCGGGAGCTCCGGCCAATCACCGGCGTGCGGCGTGCGTTAGACGCTCTGAGTGCGGCTTTATGCCGAATGTGGGTGGTACCGCGGAAGTCTTGGCTTTCGTCCCTTTTTGGGGCGGAGGCTTTATTTTTTTACAGGAGATTGAGATATGAAAGAACTGATGCAGCAACTTAGGGAGTCTGCCGTCAAGGCTATCCTGGAATGTGACGGCGCAGAGAGCCTGGAGGCTCTCAGAGTAAAGTACCTGGGCAAGAAGGGCGAGCTTACCGCCATACTCAGGCAGATGGGCAGCCTCTCCGCCCAGGAGCGCCCCGCTATGGGCCAGCTGGCAAACCAGCTGAGAAGCGAAATCGAAAACGCCATCGAGCAGCGCAAGGCCCAACTCACCTCCGCCCTGCTGGAGAAGAAGCTGAAGGACGAGGCCCTGGACGTGACCCTGCCCGGCGAGAAGGTACAGCTGGGTCACAAGCACCCCATGTACAATGTGCTGGATCAGATAAAGGACATCTTTATAGGCATGGGCTTCGAGATAGTGGACGGCCCGGAGGTGGAGCTGGCGGAGTACAACTTCACCAAGCTGAACATCGACGAGGGCCACCCCTCCCGTGACTGGACCGACACCTTCTACTTCAACGAGGACGGCCGGGTGCTGCTGCGTACCCAGACCTCTCCCATGCAGGTCCATGCCATGGAGACCAAGAGCCTGCCCATCCGCATGATAGCCCCCGGCCGGGTCTACCGCAAGGATGAGGTGGACGCCACCCATTCCCCCATGTTCCACCAGATAGAGGGCATGGTCATAGACAAGGGCATCACCATGGCAGACCTGAAGGCCACCCTGAACCTGGTGGTGGAGAAGATATACGGCAAGGGCACCGTTACCCGCTTCCGCCCCCACCACTTCCCCTTTACCGAGCCCAGCTGCGAGCTGGACATCCAGTGCCACAAGTGCGGCGGCAAGGGCTGCCCCACCTGCAAGGGCGAGGGCTGGATAGAGGTGCTGGGCGCCGGCATGGTCCACCCAAAGGTACTGGCCGGCTGCGGCATAGACCCGGACGTGTACTCCGGCTGGGCCTTCGGCATGGGCCTGGAACGCCTGGCCATGGGCGAATACAAGATCACCGACCTGCGCCTGATATTTGAAAACGATATCAGATTCCTGGAGCAGTTCTGAGGAGGAGACAGATATGAAACTTTCAAGAAAATGGCTTAACGAATATGTGGACCTCAGCCTCAGCGAGTGCGACGACAGGAGCTTTGCCGAGGCCATGACCGTGTCCGGCTCCAAGGTGGAAGTCACCGAGGATCTGAGCAAGAATATAAACAACGTAAAGGTGGGGCGCATAGTCTCCATGGCCAAGCACCCCAACTCCGACCACATGCTGGTGTGCCGGATAGATATCGGCAGCGGCGCGACCGTGCAGATATGCACCGGCGCCTGGAACGTCCACGTGGGGGACCTGGTGCCCGCCGCTCTCCACAACTCCCTGCTCCCCGGCGGTGTTAAGATCACCAAGGGCAAGCTCCGGGGCGTAGAGTCCAACGGCATGCTCTGCTCTCTCAAAGAGCTGAGCGTCACTACTCATGACTTCCCCTATGCAGTGATAGAGGCCGCCGCCATTCTGGGGGACTATCACCCCATAGACCCGGCCAAGCCCTCCATCTCTGCCGACATCAAGGCCGGAGATAAGATCTACGGCAAGGTGGTAGCCGCCAAGGTAGAAAAGTTGGAGACCGTGGCTTACTCCAAGTATAAGCTGAGCCTGAATATTGGCGCCGGCGCAGCGGAGACCCTTACCACATGTCAGAATATCCACCAGGGCGACCTGCTGGCCTATGACGCCGGCAGGGACAAGGTCTGCACCCTCTCCGACCTCCACGCAGAGCAGAAGGAGTTTCCCCACTGCATAGAGGACGGTATCTTCATAATCAACGAGGACTGCAAGCCGGGAGACGACGTGGCGGTGCTGCTGGGTATGGACGACCATGTGGTGGAGTTTGAGATAACCCCCAACCGGCCCGACTGCCTGTGCATGATAGGACTGGCGAGGGAGGCAGCAGTCACCTTCGGCAAGGAGCTGAAGCTCCACGAGCCTGTGGTGAAGGCCACCGCCCAGGGCAATATAAAGGACATGGTGAAGATAGTTGTGGAGGAGCCGGAGCTCTGCCCCCGATACACCGCCCGCATGGTGCGCAACGTGAAGATCGCCCCCTCTCCCGCCTGGATGCGGGAGCGTATCCGCAACGCAGGCATGCGCCCCATCAACAATGTGGTGGATATAACCAACTATGTCATGCTGGAGTACGGCCAGCCCATGCATGCCTTTGACTTCAGCTGCGTCAAAAATGGGGAGATCCATGTGCGCCTGGCCAGGGAGGGTGAGACTATTCAGACCCTGGACGGCAACGAGCGCAAGCTCTCCACCTCCATGCTCTGCATCTGCGACACCGACCGGCCCGTGGGCGTGGCCGGCGTCATGGGCGGCGCCAACAGCGAGATAGAGGGGGATACCGCCATGGTCCTCTTTGAGAGCGCCAACTTCAACGGCACCTCCATCCGCCGCACCGCCACCGCCCTGGGTATGCGTACCGACGCCTCCTCCCGCTACGAGAAGGGACTGGACGTGGAAAACACCTACAAGGCCGTGGAGCGGGCTTGCGAGCTCATCGAGCTGCTGGGGGCCGGCGAAGTGGTGGATGGCGTCATAGACGTGGTGCCCAAGGAGCTGAAGGAGACTACCCTGAAGCTGGAGCCGGGCAAGATAAACGCCCTGCTTGGCACCGATATTGCAGAGGAGGAGATGCGCCGCATACTCATCCACCTGGGCTTCACCCTGGAGGGGGACATCATTCATGTGCCCTCATGGAGGGGAGATGTGGAGCACTACTCCGACATCGCAGAAGAAGTGGCCCGTTTTTACGGCTACAATGAGATACCCACCTGCTTTGCCGGGGGCAACACCACCAGCGGCGGCTTTACCCCAGTGCAGCAGTGCGAGCGCCAGGTGGGCCAGACCTGCCGCAGCCTGGGCATGGACGAGATAATCACCTACTCCTTCATAAGCCCCAGCTATTACGACAAGATCAGGATGCCGGAAGACTCCCCTCTGAGGGACAGCCTGCGTATCCTCAATCCCCTGGGGGAGGACACCTCCATTATGCGCACCACCGTGCTGCCCTCCATGCTGGAGATACTCAGCCGAAACTACAATTACCGCAACCCTTCCGCCGCCCTGTATGAGATAGGCAAGATATATCTCAAGCGGGACGACGGCATGGCCGACGAGCCCAAGATAGTATCCATCGGCGCCTACGGACCGGAGATGAATTTCTTCAAGCTCAAGGGCTGGGTGGAGGCTCTGCTGGAGGACCTGAAGGTGGGCAAGCTCCGTTTTGAGGCGGAGAAGGAGAACCCCTCTTACCACCCCGGCCGCTGTGCAAAGGTATATGTGGGGGAGACCTATGTGGGCGTACTGGGCCAGATACACCCTGCCGTGGCGGAGAACTACGGCGTGGATGCGGAACTCTACTGCGCCGAGCTGAGCTTTGAGACCATGTTCTCTCTCATGGGCGGCACTCCCGTGTATGTGCCCCTGCCCAAGTTCCCCTCAGTCACCAGAGACATTGCCGTGGTCTGCGACAGCGACATCCCTGTGGGCAGGCTGCTGGACTGCATCCTGGAAAACGGAGGAGAGTACCTGAAGGACTGCTCCGTCTTCGACGTGTACACCGGCCACCACATTGCCCAGGGCAAGAAGTCCGTGGCCTTCTCTCTGACCATGCGCTCCGACGACCAGACCCTCACTGACGAGCACGCCGGGGATACGGTTAAAGCGGTGCTATCGGCCCTGGAGAAGAGCTATGGCGCCGTCATCCGCTGAGAATTAAGGAAAAAGAGAATTTTTTGCCGAAAATTTAAGATTTCTTAATTATTTTCCACTGGAATTCGACTTTACTTGACATTTTATTCTGGTATAATATGACCAATAGAGAAAAAAAGGAGGGGAACTTTATGGATGATGCAACCAGAAATTTTGCTGCTCTGGACAGCAAGGCCGAGATGCGGGAGATACTGTCGTCCGTGTATAACTCCCTCATGGTAAAGGGCTATAACCCCATCAATCAGATAGTGGGCTATATCCTTTCCGAGGATCCGACTTATATCACCAATTACAACAATGCCCGCACCCTCATCTGCCGCATAGACCGGGATGAGCTGCTGCAGGAATTGCTGAAGAACTATCTGAACAAGTGAGCGAATATTTAAATGAAAACTACCGCAGGCGAGTGAACAGCACCCCATTTGTTAGACAGTATGGTATACTGAATAACAAGTGAGGTGCTTTTTATGCCAAAAGGAATACCAAACAAACGATACACACCGGAATTCAAGAAGAAGGTAATAGAAACGATGC
>CALXGF010000167.1 GCA_944387735.1 uncultured Oscillospiraceae bacterium | reverse complement strand
TGCGGCGCTGGAGGAATGTTACCATGCTTATCGTGCAGAAATTTGGCGGCAGCTCCCTCGCCGATATTGAAAGACTGCGCCGGGCCGCCGAGATATGCCGGCAGGCCCGGTGCCGGGAGCATGATGTTATCATCGTAGTCTCCGCCATGGGAGATACCACGGACCGCCTTGTGGATATGGCTCAAAGGATAAGTCCCCGCCCGTCCAGACGGGAGCTGGATGCGCTTATGAGTACCGGAGAGCAGCAGTCCGCCGCCCTCATGGCTATAATGCTGGAGAGCCTGGGCATAAAGGCCCGGTCTCTCACCGGTTGGCAGGCAGGGATACTTACCGAAGACAAAGCGGGAGGAGGAGACATACGCATCGTGGCTCCGGCCAGGATACAGGCAGCCCTCAGCCGGGGCTATGTGCCGGTGGTCACCGGCTTTCAGGGCTTCAGCTCTCAGGGAGATATAACCACTCTGGGCCGTGGCGGTTCCGACACTACCGCCGTGGCTCTCTCTGCCGCTTTGGAGGCGGACAGTTGTCAGATATATACCGATGTGGACGGCATCTATACCGCCGATCCCCGACTCATCAGTACCGCTGTAAAGCTGGAGCGCATAGACTTTCGTGATATGCTCTCCCTATCCCGCAGCGGCTCCCAGGTCCTCCACTCCAAGTCCGTGGAGCTGGCTCTCGCCGGCAATATAGACATACAGCTTCTGCCGGCCTTTCAGGACGGGAAGGGCTCCCTGGTCTGCCGCATGAAGGATTCGGAGCGTCCGGCCTACGCCGGAGTCACCCGAAGCCTGGCCCTCAGCCAGCTGAGCCTGGCCGGGAAGGGAGCGGACGCCTCGGCCCTGTCGGCCATGGTCATTCTGCTCTCCCAGGCCGGCATACCTGTGCTTGAGGGGCGGCTCTCAGATTGCTGCGCCACAGTGAAGGTCGCTCCGGAACAGTTGGCGCAGGCCATGGCCCTGGTCCATGACAAAATGCTCCTGGCCCAGTACAGCCCGGAGCAGTAAGAATTCAGCCATACTGATCTAACATGCTAAAAAAAGGAAAGGCTCCAGCCTTTCCTTTTTTATAAGCAATTTTTAGAACTTCTCACGTCATATTAAAAATATAATTATGTTCATAGGCGGAGACATATAGCTGTTCTCCTGATTCCACAAGCAAGTACGGAGCGGATAAAATCTGAGTCTCCCACACTATCTCGCCGGTATTGATGTCAATTTGATAGATATAATCTGTCAGACCTGTGCCGCCGAAGCCGCATATTATCAGGCCGTCTTTCACTATGAAATTGGAAGTATTGTAAGTCTTGTCCCTGCTGCGCCAAACAAGCCGGTCATTTTCAAGATCATAGGCAAACATGAAGCAGGTATTAGACGGGGCATCCTCCCGCCCTATACAGCCTGCATAGAGGATTCCGTCCTTCAAATATGCGTTATTTGCCGTGGGCTTGTACAGCTCAGTCGTAATGAGCGCTTCATATAACTGTATCCCTGTCTCCCTGTCGCATATGGTCAGGGAGGGATAGGCATAGGAATCCATCCAGCGATATATGTATTCCTCGTCAAAGAATATATCCCATTCCATGCCTATCATGGGCAGATACAATTTGTTGCTGTAATACCAGTCATCAATTCCTGTGGGCCTTCTTTCACTCTGCGACGCCACCGACAAAGCTATGGGATCTGCCTCAGTATCAGACTCTGGGTGTGTCTGCTCAAAATCGGAGCAGTCTATCGCCAGGGATTTGACGGCAGCCGGGTCCTGATATATGGCGGCGCCGTACTCCCGGCTGATGAGCGGGGACTCTGCCGTCCAAGGACTTTCATCCCCTGGGTCCTGCTCACTGCGGGAAAATGCCGCCCCATATAGGACAGCAAAAAGCATAATTGCAAATATTATAGCGCTGCATAGGGCAAAGAGCGTCTTTTTCCTGATTTTTTTCATTTGTTTCCCTTTCGCAAGCAGCCTGGATATCAGTCGGAGGTTATGCCGAAAATCCGGCTTTTCTCATGGGCGCAGGAACTTCTGCGCCAGAGCTTCTCCTACTGCCTTGTCTGACGAAAGGATATGAATCAAAGTTCCCCGTTTTACTGTGCCTGTCTCCTACTCTTCGATGACCACCCGGTTGCCCCGGATGGAGAGCTTGCCCTGGCAGTAAAGGGCCACGGACTGGGGCAGTATCTTCCACTGTCCCTCCTCCAGCACCCTGCGGCGGAGAGTATCCGGGTCGTCGTTGGGCTTTACCTCTATGGCCTTCTGCATAATTACGCCGCCCACCCGGCCGTCGGAGTCGGCAAAATAGGCGGTGGCTCCGGTCATCTTCACGCCCCGTTCCAGAGCCGCCAGCTGTATGTCCCCCTCCACATCCTCAAAGGCGGGGTACATGGCCGGATAAGTGCCGATGATGCGGTTTTTGAACTGATAGGGTATGACCCCCAGAGGCAGCTCATAGCCCGCCAGTATCACCAGTTCGATGTCCATATCTTTCAGCTTGTTGGCCACAGCCATGCTATGGCTGGTGATATTGGGGAACAGCTCCGGGTCCACCACATAGGCGGGCACGCCGGCGCTAAGGGACCGCTTCATGGCATAGGCGTCCCGCCGCGAGGATATCACCGCCACAAGTTCAAAATCCGGTATCTCCTGAAAATACATGGAGTCCAGGATAGCCTGGAGCTCCGCTCCCTCCCCGGACACCAACGCCGCCGCTCTGACCATATCTCTCTCCACTCTTGTCTAATAGAAAAAATCAAGTTATAATAGCTTCATTAAATTGCCGTGAATCCAGTCCCGTTTTTTTCAACTGGTTGACATATTATCCAGTGTATTATACTGTATTCGATGCAAATGGTCAAGAAGCAGGAGGCATAGTTATGACAGAAATTTATGTAATTCGCCACGTCCAGGCCGAGGGCAACCTTTACCGTATGTGCCAGGGCCACTGGGACGGGGACGTGACCCCGGTGGGCGTGGAGCAGAGGGACGCTCTGGCCGAGCGTTTTAAAAACGTCCACGTGGACGCCATATATTCCAGCGATCTTTACCGGGCCCGCTTTACCGCCTCCGCCATTACCAAATACCACCAACTGCCGATAATCCCGGACAAACGCTTCAGAGAGATAAACCTGGGTCCCTGGGAGACCCGGTATTTCGGCAACCTCCGCCGGGAGGCCCAGGCGGACTTTCACGACTTTCTCTTCGACCAGCACAAGTTCCGTCTTGAAGGGGCGGAGACCTACGGGCAGGTGGCGGACAGGGCCTATGCCGCTCTTCTGGAAGTAGTGGAGAAGAACCCGGACCGTACCCTGGTCATCACCGCCCACGGCATAACCATACGCTGTATGCTCAGCCGGGTGGGCGGCTTCGATATTGCCGACACCAAGAGTCTGCCCCTGTTCATGAACACCGGAGTTGCCAAGCTTTTGTATGACGGCGGCAAATTCACCATAGATTATCTCAACGACTACAGCCACCTGAGCCCTGAGCTCCAGCGGGGTATGAAGGGCCCCGACCTGCGCCACGAATACATAGACCCGGCAGCGGAGAGCGGCTATTACACCGGCTGCTATCAGGGGGCCTGGCTGGCCTCTCACGGGGACCTGAAAGGCTTTAATGCCGACACCTATCTAAGCTGCGCCCTGGACCACCACAGGGCCGACCCGGAAGCCGTCTCCCATCTCTACTATGAGGACGAGAGCGCCGGGCTGCTGGATCTGGATACCCGGCGGGGCAGCCACGCAGGCTACGGCTGGATAAGCCTTATATATCTTGAGCCGGAGTTTCGCCACACCGGCTGCGGCATACAGCTTCTGTCCAGGGCCATGCTGAAATATTCCCGCTTGGGGAGAAGGTCTCTGCGTCTGCATGTGGCGGAGGAGAATACCGACGCAATAAGTTTTTACAAACGCTGGGGTTTTGATGTCCTGGGCAGGGAGCCGGGCAGCTGCGGCTGCCTGCTGCTGATGGAAAAAAAGCTGGTGGCTCATGGGCAAGTATAAGGCTGAGGCAAGGGTGCGGCGGCTTGACTTTGAGCCCGGCCGCAGGATACTGGCGATATCCGATATCCACGGTAACCTGGAGTATTTTAGAGGTGCGCTGGAGCTGGCCGCCTTCTCGGCGGAGGACGAGCTTATTATCGACGGCGATTTTCTGGAGAAGGGGGATCGCTGTCTTGACACTTTGGAGTATATCATGGAGCTTTCAAAGGCCGGCAATGTCCATGCCCTGAGAGGCAACTGTGACGGCTGGTATACGGTTTTTGAACAAGGCAGAGAAGGAAACGCACATTTGCTTCGGTATCTCCGATGGAAGGGCAAGGGCTTTCTCTGGGAGCTGTTCAGAAATCTGGGCGTGGACGTTATGGCCATAGCCGGCCTTGACCCCTACATTCCCCTACTTCACGCCTACGACGAGGAATTTGATTTTCTCCGCTCTCTGCCCGACGCTATAGACAGTGAGAATTTCACTTTTGTCCATGCCGGCAGATATCCCAATAAGCCTCTTGAAGAGCATAGTCAGGATGAACTGAATCGTATAGACCGCTTCATGGACCGGGGGGACAGCTTTGAGAAATGGACCGTGGTGGGCCACTACCCCGTGGTGCTCTACGGCGAGGATAAGGTCTGCGCAAATCCCATCATAGAGCGCAAGCGTAAGATAATCTCCATTGACGGCGGCTGTGTCCTGAAGGACGACGGGCAGCTCAACGCTCTGATAATCCCCCATAAGGACAGCGAGGACTTCTCCTTTGTGGCCTACGACCACTTTCCGGAGCGTCGGGTACTGAAAGATCAGGCGGGCGGCTCCCGCTCCTATTACATCCGCTGGGGAGACAGCCGGGTGCAGGTGCTGGAGCGTGGAGAGGAGTTCTCCCGCTGCCGCCATGTGCGTACCGGCTATGAGATGGATATACTGACAAAATACCTTTTTACTTCTGAAGATATCACCGGCTGCAACGACTGCACCGACTATGTGCTGCCCCTGAAAGCTGGGGACGTGGTTCGGGTGGTGGAGGAGACTTCCCGCGGCTACTTTGTAAAGCACAAGGGTGTCTCCGGCTGGTATTACGGAGAGCTGGAATAATGAAAGAATTCGACGCTTACGATACCCTGGCCTTTCTCCCCGTGTCCAAGGAGGATATGGAGAGCAGAGGCTGGTGGTGGTACGATTTTCTTATAGTCACCGGGGACGCCTATGTGGACCACCCCAGCTTCGGCCCCACGGTCATCGCCAGGGTGCTGGAGGCGGAGGGCTTTCGGGTGGCGGTGCTGGCCCAGCCGGACTGGCACAGCGCCGAGGCTTTCAGAGCCATGGGCCGCCCCCGCCTGGGGGTTATGATAGGCTCCGGGAACCTGGACTC
>CALXGF010000166.1 GCA_944387735.1 uncultured Oscillospiraceae bacterium | reverse complement strand
AGCAGCTGGAGTATTGCAAGCCGTTTCGGATCGCAGAGGGCCTTGAATATCTCTGAGTTCCTTTCGTGGCTGCTCTCCATGTCTGAAACCTCACATCAAAAATTTTTGATATGACATATTATATGCATGGATATATGATTTGTCAACAAAAATTTTTCAGGGCTGATTCCGGTCGGGACATACAAAAAAGAGCCCCCCTGAAGTGAATCACGTTTCAGGGGGGGCAGGAAACTATGGGCTAAAGCTTGCCGCTGGGGAAAAACGGGGGGCCTTAGCTAAGAACGATAGCGTTTACGGCTTCAATGAGCTCTACCACATCGGAACGGCTTACCAGAGAAGTGGGCAGACCGTTTACAAGGCACAGGCAGTCATTGCCGTCATATCTGTAAAATGTCAGCTCTATCTCGGGGAAAAATTCATTGTCCAGATAAAGGGTGAGGCTTATCTCCTCCTTTGCATCGGAGGCCGGATCTTCACTGGTGAAGCTGGAGGAGCGCAGGCCCTCGATGGCGCTCTGAAGGGCGTTGATGTTGAACTCCTCGTCGTTGCAGAGCCAGACGCCCTCCTCATCGCCGTCCTCCCGCTGACAGACCATGGAGTAATCCTCGCCCTCCAGGCTGACGTCCATTCCGCTTACCTGAGCGAAGTCTGCGGTAAAGACCTCGGTGTGGCGCAGATCATCCCGACTTGCCTCCATAAGGGCCTCAAACTTTTCCTGGGAAATCTGATAGATTATCTGGGAATCACCCACCCGGAGGTAGGCGGGGATCTGTTCTGCGTCCTCCTCGTCCTCATCCGGCTCCTGGGCCTCGGCAGCCTCCGCCTCCTGGGCCTCGGCTTCTTGAGCGGCTGCCCTGTCTTCGGGACTGCGGCTCAAACTGAAGCTGAAGCTGTCGGAGACTTCCTGGCCCTCATCGTCTTCGTAGCTGTAGTCTACGGTGACGGTAAGCTCCGGGTCGTCCAGACCGTAACTTTCAAGGAATATCTCGTCGGTGTTATAGGTCATGTAGTCGGTGAGCTGCAAGCCCTCCAGCACGTCCAGATAACTCTCCACCCGATAGGTGTCCAGGGGCAGAATGTCCCCATCCAAAGTGGTAAAGTACACATCATCCTCACAGGGGCTGTCGTGGCTCTCGGCGTCGTAGGTTATGCTGTAGTCGTCAACGCCTTCCACCTTTATCTGGGAGACCTTGTCCAGAGCGGGGACAGTGTCGTTGTCTATCATGTCTTTCAGCGTGGCGTCATAGAGCTCCAGAGGATCGGCGGTTACCAGATATACGTTGCCGTCTCCCAGGGAGAGATAGCGCTGGGAATCCATCTGGCTGAAATCCCCCAGTGTAATCTCGTAGCTGTCATCCTCGGTCTCAATGTCGATGGTGCAGATGGGCTCTTCCAGACCGTACTGGCCGTAATCCTCCACGTCCTCTATAATGAAGGCGGCTCCCAGCTGATTAAATTCTCCCAGAAGCTCGTTGATTTTTTCCTCGCTTACCGGGAAAGTCTCGTCATCGTCGTAGAGCCAGACGTCATCCTTGTGGAAGGCCAGGGTCTCGCCGTCATATTCCCAGCTGAGACTTTTGACCGAATCGCTGTCCAGACTGAGTATGGTCTCTCCGCTGTTCTTTATCTGCTCCTTCTTATCCTCCATGCGGGTGAGGATAAAGGTGGCGATGCAGGCAAGGACCAGCACCCCCAAAAGTATATACAGTTTCTTAGCCCTTTTCATTCTGCAACCTCCTTCTGCGAACTATAACATACACGCCTATGCCGAAATACACCAGGGGGAAGACGCCTATCATAAGGGCTTTAAGCAGGGAGGAAGTGGCCTCGCTGATGGTCAGATAGTTGTAGTTCAGGGATTTGCTGCGTATGGCCATAGCCTCGCTTTGGCCTATGAGAGAGGACAGGGCGTTCATGGCCATGTCGCCGTTTGCCCCGGAGGAGAAGGCGTTGTACATATCCTCCAGAAAGCTGGATGAGGCAAACCAGACGATACCGCCGCCGCTGTTGTCCTCTATGGACACTGCAAGAGTGAAGGGACCGTCGGTGTCGCCCGCCTCCTTGTCGTAGGTCTCCAGGTCAAAGGCGTCAGCCTTGCTGTAGGAGTAGGCGGAGGTGCTGAGCAGAGAGGTGACGGTGCCTTTGGTGCTGCTCTCATCCACGGTGAGGCCCTGGGATATGGGCATGAGGACGAAGTAGTTTTCTTCAATGAGGGAATCCGTTATATCGTGGCTGGATATGTCCGGCAGCAGCACATAGGGGGCCTGGAAGGCGTAGTGCTCACGGTCGCTCTCAACCACGATGCCATCGGTAACGCTTACCCCATACTCCTCCAGCAGACCGTTGAGGTTATCCAGACTGCCGTCCTGGACGGGGCCGGACATTACCAGCAGCTTGCCGCCGTGGGAGACATAGTCGGAGAGCATATCCAGCTCCTCCTCGGAGATATCGCTGGCAGGGCTGTAAATGACTATGCAGGCGGCGTCCTCGGGAATCTCGTCCACGGTGAGCAGGGACAGGGAGCTGACCTCCATGTTGTCCTTCTCTATCTGCTCGCTGAAGGTGGCGGGCAGCTCGGCTTCGCCGTGGCCCTCCAAAACGTAGAGCCGGGGCAGCTCATCGCTTATCACATAGTCTATTGCGGAGGTTATGGCGCCCTCGCCGTCAAAGGAGGTGTTGTAGGTGTAGGAGTACACATCCGCCTCCTGGAGATATATATCGTCATAGCCGATGTAGCGGCTGCGGTCCCCGCACTCCACCACCAGGCTGTTGTTGGCTACGGTCTCGCTGGTGTACTGCTGGGCAAAGGTGGGATATACGTCGGGGTTTTTCTTTTCCACCTTGATGTGGTCGGAGAGAGCCTCGTATTTACTCAGCAGATTTTCTATTACGTCGTCCTCCTGGCCGGACTGGACTATCCAGTATATGGTCACGTCCTGGTCCAGCGCATTTACCACCACCTTGGTGTTGCTGGTGATGGAATAGAGCTTGGTGGCGCTGATATCGTACTTGGTCATGGAGCTGGGCAGGTAGGAGACAAAGATGTTCACCACTATCAGTATAGCCAGCACCAGAGCGGAGATCATAAGGGAATAGGAGCCGGCACGGAGAGCCAGGCGGTTTTCCCTTTTACTCTCCCCGCCCTTGAAGATTTGGGAAAGTTTCATCAGTTATACCTCCGTTTCTCCAGAGACTGGACGGACAGGAACAGGAAAAAGACGATGACGCTGAGGTAGTACACCACGCCCGTCATGTCGAATACCCCGTTTACAAATACGTAGAAGCGTTCAAAGAGGGACAGGGCGGTCATAATGCCCGGCAGCAGGCCCTCCAGGGCCTGGGTATCCACCCAGCAGAGTATGGCCAGGGCTGCCAGCAGTATTATGCAGAAGGCGTAGGCAATGGAGTCGCTCTTGGTAACGTAGCGTATTATCAGTGCCAGGGCAAATATAATGAGGCACAGGGCGATAAGGGAGCCCAGAGCCGAAGAAGAGACATACTCCGACAAACTTACGCTGTAATAGTTCAGGAGAATGACTGCAATTCCAATGCCTGCGGCAAAGCCCTGGTTATCCGTGAGAGAGGATATGAACACGCCTATTGCAATGAGGGCGGCGCCCAGCAGGAAAAAGGCAAAGATGGAGCCGTAGGAGGTGGGGAGATATACCTCTCCGAACTGAGAGAAGATAAGGGGATAGAGACTGATGATACAAAGGGGCAGCAGGTAGACCGCCAGCAGCGCCAGGTACTTGCCCAGGATGACCTCTGTGGTGGAAATAGGCAGGGAATAGAGCAGCTGGTCGGTCTTCAGCTTCCTCTCCTCGGCTATGACTCTCATAGTGAGGATGGGCACGATGACCACAAAGACCAGGCAGCCGAAGCTCAGAACAAATTCAAAGTTGCTCACAGCGGCCTGAAGGTTGTAGAGCATGGAGCCAAGCCCCACGAAGGCCAGCAGGAAGGCCCCGAACACATAGGCCGTGAGTGAGCGGAAATATATATGCAGTTCATGTTTAAGCACGGCTATCATTTCTCAAACGCCTCCTTTCCTGCTTCCGGGGAGCTGTCGCCGCCGCCCTCGCTGAGCTCTATAAACAGATCCTCCAGATTGGCTTTCTTCAGGCTCATCTCCAGCAGGACCTTGTCCGTGGCTTTGAAGGCGTTGAATATCTTCCGGGACACGGCGTATATATCGCCGCTGCCGGTCTTTATCTCTGCCCTGAGATAGCCGCCGTCCATAGGGCTGACGCTCACGGCGCTTATCTCCTCAATGGCAGAGAGCAGCTTCTGGGTCTGCTCCACCCCGGCGTCGGTGGTAATGCTGATCTCATCGGGACTGAGCAGCCGCTTTTCCAGCTTGCCCGGCTCATCGAAGGCCACCAGCTTGCCGTGGGCAATCATGATTATCTCGTCGCAGATGGTCTGTACCTCCGAGAGTATGTGGGAACTGAATATGACAGTATGGCTGCGGCCCAGCTCTCTGATAAGCTCCCTTATCTCGATTATCTGGATAGGGTCAAGGCCCACTGTGGGCTCGTCCAGGATAATGACCCTGGGCTTGCCCAACAGGGCCTGGGCAATGCCTACTCTCTGGCGGTAGCCTTTGGACAGGGCGGAGATGCGCTTGCCCTTTACGTCTTCTATCTTGGTCTGCTCTATGACCTCCGCTATCTGCTGCTGCAGCTCCCCGCCTTTAAGACCCTTGGCCTCGCCCACAAATTGCAGGTACTCCAGGGGCGTCTCGCTCATATAGAGGGGCGGCTGTTCCGGCAGGTAGCCGATAAGCCTTTTGGCCGGGTTGGGCTCCTCAAATATGTCGTGACCGTCAATGAGCACACGTCCGGAAGTGGCGGACAGACAGCCGGTCATTATGTTCATGGTGGTGGATTTCCCGGCGCCGTTAGGGCCCAGGAAGCCGTACACATGGCCTTCTTCTATCTCAAAGCTCAAATCGTCCACAGCCGTGAAGTCACCGTAACATTTCGTAAGGTGTTCAACGCTTATCATGTTTTTCCTCCTTGCCATACAAAATTGTTTCAACACAATAAATATAAGTCCGGGGGCTGAAAGCTCCCTGAATTTGTCCGAGCTCTATTTGAACTTTGTGTTAACAATTCATTTTCGTTATAGCTCACCCTTTTTTCCCTGGGGGCTATGCAGGAAGGAAAGCCTATGTTATACTGAAGCTAAAAATTAGAGGAATAATTTGAAAGACCCTGTCTTAAAGTGTAGAGGATATAGATTGAAAATAAGAGAGTATGAAGGAGGAACCGTGAAAAAATGAAGAGAATGAGGAAAATGAAAAAGGCGCTGCTGATAC
>CALXGF010000165.1 GCA_944387735.1 uncultured Oscillospiraceae bacterium | reverse complement strand
ACAACCAGACCCGATACAATGCCCTGTCCGGCATCCTCCGCCTGCCCAACTACTGGAAACAGGAGAAAATGGCCCACGAGAGCGCCATGGAGCTGCTGTCCATCTTCGACATGCAGGATCTGGCGGCTCACAAGGCTGGCTCCCTCCCCTACGGTGCCCAGCGGCGGCTGGAGATCGTCCGGGCCCTGGCCACCAACCCCTCTCTGCTGCTGCTGGACGAGCCGGCGGCGGGCATGAACCCCTCCGAGACGGTGGAGCTGATGGAAAACATCGTGAAAATTCGTGACACCTTCCACATTGCCATCATGCTCATTGAGCACGACATGAATCTGGTCATGGGCATCTGCGAGGGCATATGCGTGCTGAATTTCGGCAAGGTCATCGCCAAGGGCACCCCCGACGAGATTCAGTCCAACCCCGTGGTCATAGAGGCCTATCTGGGGAAGAAGAAGGAGGCCTGAGCCGTGGAAGAAATTCTGAAAGTAGACAACATAAATGTGTATTACGGGGCTATCCACGCCATAAAGGGCATCTCCTTCCATGTGAATCAGGGGGAGGTAGTGACTCTTATCGGCGCAAACGGCGCAGGTAAGTCCACCACCCTGCAAACCATTTCCGGTCTGCTGCGCTCCCGCACCGGCAGCATTGAATTCTGCGGCGAGAACATCAGCAACACCCCCAGCCACAAGATAGTTGAAAAAGGTCTGGCCCAGGTGCCGGAGGGGCGGCGCATCTTCCTGCAGATGAGCGTCCAGGAAAATCTGGAGATGGGAGCCTATACCCAGCCGGGGGCCGGGATAGACGCCGATCTGGAGCGGGTGTTCCAGCAGTTTCCCCGGCTTAAGGAGCGGCGGCGGCAGATAGCCGGGACTCTTTCCGGCGGCGAGCAGCAGATGCTGGCCATGGGCCGGGCCCTGATGAGCCACCCAAAGCTGCTGATGCTGGACGAGCCCTCCATGGGCCTTGCCCCCATTCTGGTGGAGCAGATATTTGAGATTATCAGGCAGCTCCACAAGGACGGCACCACCATACTTCTGGTGGAGCAGAACGCCCAGATGGCCCTGTCCGTTGCGGACAGAGCCTACGTCATGGAGACGGGCAAGATAACTCTCAGCGGCACCGGCGCAGAGCTGGCCGCCAGCGACCAGGTGAAGAAAGCCTACCTGGGCGGCTGAGAAAACTATAAGCATAGTAAAAGCACAGGACTTTGGCCCTGTGCTTTTGCCGTATAGATAAGTAACTGTTTCTCAGTTCTTCAAGCTGTGGAGAGGTGCGGGGATACGTCCGCCTCTGGCCACGAACTCCGCCGGAGAGCCGGAGCGGAGAGGCATAACCGGAGCCGAGCCCAAAAGCCCGCCGAAGTCTATCCTGTCCCCCACGGTCTTGCCCTTTGCAGGAATGAGGCGTACGGCGGTGGTCTTGTTGTTTACCATGCCTATGGCCGCCTCGTCGGCGATGATGGCGGATATCACCTCTGCGCCGGTGTCGCCCGGCACGGCTATCATGTCCAGGCCCACGGAGCACACGCAGGTCATGGCCTCCAGCTTGTCTATACTGAGAGCGCCGCACTCCACGGCGGATATCATACCTGCATCCTCGGACACGGGGATAAAGGCGCCGGACAGGCCGCCCACATGGCTGGAAGCCATGACGCCGCCTTTTTTCACAGCGTCGTTGAGAAGAGCCAGGGCCGCAGTGGTGCCGTGGCCGCCGCACTTCTCCAGGCCCATAATCTCCGGAGTCTCCGCCACGCTGTCTCCCACCGCCGGGGTGGGGGCCAGAGACAGGTCTACCACGCCGAAGGGCACGTTCAGGCGGCGGGAGGCCTCCTGGGCCACCAGCTGGCCCATGCGGGTTATCTTGAAGGCGGTCTTTTTCACCGTCTCCGCAACCACGTCAAAGGGCTGGCCCTTACAGGCTTTCAGGGCGTGAGCCACCACTCCGGGGCCGGAGACCCCTACGTTGATGACGCACTCCGGCTCTCCCACCCCGTGGAAGGCTCCGGCCATGAAGGGGTTGTCCTCCACGGCATTGGCAAAGACCACCAGCTTTGCGCAGCCCATAGGGTCAATGTCCGCAGTTTGCCGCACTATCCGGCCCATGAGGGCCACGGCGTCCATGTTTATGCCCGCCCGGGTAGAGGCCACGTTTACGCTGGAGCACACCAGCTCCGTCTCCGTCAGGGCCCGGGGGATGGAGTTTATAAGCCGCAGGTCGCTCTTGGTAAAGCCCTTGTGGGCCAGAGCGGAGAAGCCGCCGATAAAGTTCACCCCCACGGCCTTGGCGGCCTTGTCCAGAGTCTTTGCCAGGGGGACGTAGTCATCCTGCTCGCAGGCGGCAGCCACCAGGGAAATGGGGCTTACGGAAATGCGTTTATTTACGATAGGTATTCCGAACTCCCTCTCGATGGCGCAGCCGGTTTCCACCAGCTTGTCCGCCAGAGTGCATATCTTATCGTATACCCGCCGGCAGCAGACGTCCATGTCCCGGTCGGCGCAGTCCAGAAGGTTGATGCCCATAGTGACGGTGCGCACGTCCAGGTGCTGCTGGTCTATCATCTCTATTGTTTGCAGTATCTCGCTGCTGTTTATAAGATAGCTCATGGTATACCTCAGATCCTGTGCATGGCCTCAAAGATATCCTGCCGCTGTACGTGGATATCCAGTCCCCGCTCCATGCCCTTGTCCTTCAGCTGCTGGGAGAGAGTGTCAAAGGGCAGCTTACAGTCCGCCAGGTCCACCAGCATTATCATGGCAAAATACTCCTGCATCAGGGTCTGGCTTATATCCAGTATGTTTATCTCGTTTTCCGCCAGCAGGGTGGTCACATAGGCGGTGATACCCTTGGAGTCCTTGGCAAAAACGCTGACTATCGCTTTCATAGACTTCACCTCATCCTATTTTTAACACTGTCATTATACAGATAAATAAAGAAATTTCAATAGCTTAAAACAAAAACGGAGTCTCCAAGCCTTCTGTTCCCCTTTTAAATGGCCCGCCCTGCCGCCTTGTATGAAGCCTTCCTCAGCGCCGGAACAAATTACTCCCATTTTAACTAAATACATTGTGCTGGCAGGAGGAAATATGTTACAATGTCATCCGTATATCAGAGAAGCCAGATTTTCATCAGCGGCTGAATAACGGAGAGTGATTTGCTAAATGGAAAAAACACGCCGCCGTCAGGATATAATATTTTTCTTCGTACTTCTTGCGGCTTTGATATTTTCAGTCTGGAAATCCGACAAAGGCTTTGCCGACATTGACGAGGCTTTTTACCTCACCCTCCCCAGACGTTTTCTTCAGGGTGACAGCCTTCTTGTTGACGAGTGGAACACGGGCCTGTTTTCAGGGATTTTGCTGCTACCATTCATGGCGGTATATAACGCTCTGTTTGACTCAACAGACGGTATCGTCCTGGTGTTCCGCTGGATGTATATAGCTGTACAGCTGCTCTTGAGTCTGTATGTTTATCTCTGCATCAGAGACAGGAAGGGTGCTTTGTGGGCTGTGGTGCCTTTCATGTTTTACGCTCCTTTCAACATTATGGCCCTGTCATACAACTCCATGGGCATAGGCTTTCTCACAGCATCTCTGGCCAGTCTGTGCTGTTCCCGGCAGAACAGGACAAGGCTGATTGTCTCCGGGCTGTTCTTTGCAGCCGCAGTGCTGTGCAACCCCTATCTGGCCTTTGTATATCTTATATATGCAGTGTATACCGCCGCAGCCCTCATTCTAAAAAAATGCCAGCTTTACAGCAAAGGGTTCCATTACGATCTGAAAGCTTTCCTGTTGTTTACGGTGGGCTGCATAGTTCTCGCTTTGCCTACAGTAGCCCTGATTCTAAGAGAGCCATTGGAAAAAATCATAGCGGCCCTCCCTTTTGTCCTTTTTGATCCGGAGCATCCACCCGTATCTTTTTTTGGCAAGCTTTTAATTTACATTGAGTGCGTTTTTTACTCAAATCCTTATTCCATGAGAGCCATGTGTCTTGTGCTTATGGCCGCTTTGCTCCTGCCGCTCGACCTTCTCTTTTTTTCCGGGAAGCACCGGAATCTGATTTTTCTCCTTAGTCTGGCCGGAGTCTTTCTGTATATCGCAGGTATAATGACAGGGCGGCGCTATGTAAACTGCATAATGTTCCCAATCAATATTGCAGGCTTGTTTGCATATATAAGCTCCGAAAGGAAAGATCGCCGGCTTTTCTGGCTTTTCTGGGTACCGGCAATGCTGTATTCATTTTTTACCAATGTAGCATCCAATCAAGCCTTTTATGCAATTTCCTCTTCCTCTGCTCCGGCCACGGTCCCCAGCATACTTTTTATAACACTACGCATGAGGGAAAGTTCCCTCTCGGGTCTTGTATCCAGGGCTATGAGATATTCCTCCGGGCTTTGTATTGCTGCAACCATAGTCCTTCTGCTGGGTATGCGCACTTATTACTGTTACTGGGATATGCCGGTGACCCAGCTGGATACAAAACTGGACCGGGGGTGCAATGCAGGATTGTGGACCACTTCCCGGCGCGCCGAGGAATATATACAGCTTATAGAGGAAACTGAGCCCGTCCGCGCTCAGCGGGGGAAGGTGCTGTATTATACAGCGGACTACTATCTGTATCTCATGGATGAAAAAGAGATCGCCGCTTACTCCGCCTGGCTGTCTATAATGTCCGACACCCACAGCGAGCTGTGGCGCCTTGAAAAGTACTATGAGCTTCAGCCAGAGAAGCTGCCTGACTGTATATATCTGGCCAAGGATGCCTACGTCTCCCCCTCCATGCTGGTGGAAGCCTTCGGAATAGAGGCGGATGTCATTGAAAGCACCCATGGCTATATTCTGACAGTGAAATAAGACTTCTTTAAAAAATCTGCGCTCCGGAGAAAGTATGAACCGCTTTCTCCGGAGCGCTGCTTATTTTATTTTCCAATGTCCCGAGCCGGGCCTCAAAGGCTCCGCCACAGCAGGCGGCTGTCGTCAAATACGGCCTCCATTTTCCCGCCCTCCTTTAGCCAGGTGAGGAAGGAGCGCACCGTGCTGCCAATCAGGGCGTACTGCTCAAAATTCAGCGTCAGCTCATAGGTCTTGAACAGTCTCTGCAAAAGCTCTTCAAACATAAGCCCGTCCCGGCACATGTCCAGTATTTTCTCCGCTATCTCCTTAACCTTGTCAATATTGTACTGGGCCAGAGGGGCGATGTTCTCGGTAGCCTCGGCGTGGGATGGTACGAAGAGCTTAGCCTCCATAAGCTTCACCTTTTCCAGGGTGTCCAGATAGGCGGCCACGTCGTAGATGAAGGCCACCTGGTATTTCTCCAGAGTCTCCCGGCTGGACAGGCAGTCGGCCAGATAGACCACATCGTCCGCCGTACGGTAGCCAACCATATTAAAGAAATGTCCGGGCAGCTCTATGGCCTCCATTCCCTCCGGCAGATTCTCCTTTGTGAGATACTCAGTGTCGCTGTCCTGGGCCAGGAGGAATTTATGTCTCAGCTCCTTTGGGGGGAAAGCCCCATAGAGAAAGGCCGGCTCCAGGATGGGGTGGCGGTTCACTGCGCAGTCTATACCCGGAGCAAATATCTTACAGCCTGTTTGCTGCTGGAGGTAGCGGTTGCCCCCGTTGTGGTCGGCGTTGGCGTGGGTATTGTATATGGCCGTGAGCTTCCAGCCCTTTTCATCCAGGAGCTTACGCACCCGGCGCCCGGCGTCCTTGTCGTTGCCGCTGTCTATAAGGCATACCTGCTTCTCGTCCAGGCGCACAAGGCCGATCTTGGCCGGGCTCTGGATATAATAGCTGTTTCCAAGGGCCTGATATAGTTCGTACATGTCTGTCCTCCTTTTAAGCCGCAGGAGACGGACTTGGGCCAGGCTCAGGGGCCGGACCGGCATCCGGCAGCTCCAGAGCCAGGTAGCTGTCCACTATCTCCAGCACGGTGTCGTCTTTCAGTATCATGGATATCTCTATGCGCCGGTTGGCCGCCTTGCCCTCCTCGGTGTCGTTGGTGGCCACGGGCCTGGTGGCTCCGTAGCCTGCGGCGCAGAAGTACTGGGCATAGTTGTTCAGTATACCGTTTTTCCCGGTGAGCAGATAGCTTATGACGGAGTTTGCCCTGTCGGTGGAGAGGTCCCGATTGGTCTGGGCGGTGCCGGTTATATCCGTATGACCGGATATGACTATGCTGTCCACGTATCTGGCGTTCTCCCCGTCGCTGAGGAACTTATAAAATACCTCCACCAGCTCGTCCAGCACTCCCACGCTGTCCGGCTTTATCTGGGATGAACCCAGGTCGAAAAGCACGCTGTCGGAGAGGATGATGTTTCCGTTATCCCCTATGCTCACCTTGGAGGCGTCCCCCATCACATCCACTATGCTCTGTCGTATCTGCTCCAGTATGGACAGACGCAGCACCGCTATAGTCTGCATCTGGTTTCTCATATCGGTGAGCTCGTCGTTTGCCGCCAGAAGATAGGCCTCCTGCCGGCTTATGAGCTGTTGCTGGGCCTCCAGTTTCTCCGTCTGCTGGACTATCTGGAGGGAGTAGTCCTCTATCTGGTCCTGTTTTAAGTCCAGCTCATTGGTCAGGCTCTCCAGCTGCTCCTGGGTAAGCTGCACCTGGAGCCGGGTGTTCTCCAGCACCTCCTGGGTATTCTGAAGGTCGTTGCCCGTCACCAGATTCTGTATGTAAGACAGCAGCATGAGGAAAAACAGGATAAGGGCGACGGCGCTCATCATATCGGCGTAGGAGGGCCAGAAGCCCTGCTCCCCGCCTGATTCCGGGTGCCTGTAGCTGCCTGTCCTTCTCATTGCCGCCCGCTCCTTTCAAGTCCCCGGGAGGAGGAGCGCAGGGCGGATACCAGGTCCCGTATGCACACATCCAACCTCTCCACGGTGCCTCTCAGGTTGTAATCCACCTCGGAGAAGTCCCGCACGCCCTCGTTGAAGCCCTCCACGGTGCGGCTGAACTCCGCCAGGGGCTCCTTTGCCGCAGAAAGTGTCAGCTTCATCTCGTCGGTGGACTGTTTCAGAGTCCTGTCCATACTGGCGGCGGCAGAGTCCAGAGCCCGTATCATCTGGCGTACCAGCTGCACGTCGTCCTTGGCCCGTTCCGTGGGCAGGCTGGGAGCCAGCTCGTGGTCCAGCCACAGCTCCACCTGAGTCTCCAGCTTTTCCCTCTGGGCCTGGGGACTGAACACCGAGCGCAGAAGAGTCAATATTATGGAGCAGGCCACGCCGGCCAGGGAGGTGTAGAAGGCTACGCCCATGCCCGACAGAGCGGACATGAGTCCGGTGCCCACGCTGTCCAGAACGCTGAGCCACTGGTCGGTGTTGCTGTAGCCAATAAGCTCCGTCAGGGAGGATACGGACAGGCTCAGGCCCAGGAAGGTACCGAATAGGCCGAGAGTCACAAAGAGGGACACGGCGTTGTTTATAAAACGCTCTATAAGCAGCAGACCCGGCAGCTTCACGCTGACGGCGTTGGAGACCAGGGCCGGGGTGTTCACCTCCTGGCCGTACTTCTTATAGGCTTGGGCAAAGTCCTCCTTCACATAGCGTAGAAAGCCCCCGCTCTTTTCCCCGGAACCGGAGACGGCGGCGCTGAGGAATCTGTAGCGGGCGCTGAGGTAGAGCAGCAGCGCCACCGCCAAAACGAACAGGGCCACAATGGCCGTTATCACCACGATACCCACAGGGAGCATACCGCTTACATTTGGCATATCCTTGTCCTCCTGTATTTTTATTTCTATTCAGGATTTTTCTATTAAAAACCTGCCTTTATTCTGACGTTATATCAGCTCTTCCAGTTCCCCTATCAGCTCATTAAAAAGTCTTAAGGCTTCATTCACCGGCGCCGGGCTTGCCATATCCACTCCTGCGATTTTCAGCAGGCTTATGGGGTCGGCGCTGCCGCCGGAGGAGAGGAACTTCTTGTAATCCTTCACCGCCGGCTCCCCTTCCGTGAGTATGCGCCGGGCTATGGCCGCAGCGGCGGCAAAGCCTGTGGCGTACTGGAACACATAGTAATTATAGAAGAAATGGGGTATCCTGGCCCATTCCAGGGAGATCTCCTCGTCGGAGACCATATCCGGCCCAAAATAGAGCTTATTGAGCTCCAGATACTTTTTGCACAGCTCCTCCGCCGTGAGGGCCTGACCCGCCCAGGACATGCGGCCCATCTCCAGCTCAAACTCGGCAAACATGGTCTGGCGGTAAATTGTGCCCTTGAACTGGTCCAGGAAATGGTTTATCAAATAGGCCCGACGCTTGGGTTCGGCAGTCTCCCTCAGCAGCTTTCGCATCAGGAGTATCTCATTGCAGGTGGAGGCCACCTCCGCCACGAATATAACGTAGTCGCTGGTGCTCACCGGCTGGTTCTGACAGCTGTAGTAGCTGTGAAGGGCGTGGCCCATCTCGTGGGCTATGGTGAACATGGACTCCAGGTTGTCCTTGTGATTTAAAAGCACATAGGGGTGGGGCCGGGATATGCCTGATGAATAGGCCCCGCTGCGCTTGCCCCGGTTCTCATATACGTCTATCCAACGCTCACCGAAGCCCTTTTTCAGCAGCTCCACATAGTCCTCACCCAGGACGCTGAGGGCGGAGAGCACAGTTTCCTTGGCCTGTTCGTAGCTTATCTCCTCCGCCGCATTGGAGACGATGGGTGTGTACACGTCGTACATGTGCAGCTCATCCACGCCCAGAGCCTTCTTTCTCAGACGCACATAGCGGTACATGGCCTCCATGTTGTCATGGACGGCGGAGATGAGGTTCGTATACACCTCCTCCGGCACCTCGGTGGCATCCAGAGCGGCGGAGAGTGTGGAGCCGTATTTTCTTGAGCGGGCAAAGAAGTTCAGCTGCTTGAACTGGGCGTCCAGTATGGAAGCTACGGTGTTTTTAAATTCTCCGTAGCGCCTGAAGCAGTTTTCAAAGGCGCTCTTTCTCAGCTTCCTGTCCGAGCTCTCCATCAAAGGCACCAGGGTGCCGGAGCTGAGGGGATGCCTCTCCCCCTTGGAGTCCACCGCATCCTCAAAGCGCAGGTCGGCGTTTCTCAAAGCGCCCCCTATATTGTCCGGGCTGTCGGCCATCTCTCCGGCGGCGGAGAGCAGCTTCTCCTCCTGGGGGGAGAGGATGTGCTCCGCCCGGCGGCGTATCCTGTAGAGGCTTCGCCGGTATTCCTCCAGCTCCGGGCACGAGGCATAAAAGCCCCTCAAGGTCTCCTCCGGTATGGCCATTATCTCCGGTCTGGCGAAAGCCTCCGCTTCAGAGACCTCCACGCAGCGGCGCATTGCCTTGCCCCGCATATCCTGGTAAAATCCATTGGCCAGGTCCTGGTCGGCCTTGCAGCTTGCGTAGCCCGTGAGCTTTTCCAGTCTCAGGGAAAGCCGGTCATCCAGGCGCAGAAAGCCCAACAGCTCCTCCGCCCCGCTGCCCAGCCTGCCCCGGTATTTCTCCAGCTCTGCCGGAGCAGCCTCCAGAGCGGCAAATTCCTCCGCCCATTTCTCGTCGCTTCCGTATATCTCACTGAGGTCCCAGGTGTATTCCTCTTTGATTTCCTCTCTTGAGGGTATTTTTTCCTTTGCCATGCTAACCTCCACTGCTGTTTTCAGGCGTCTCAACGCCGTATTTTAAAGCTATTATAACATAAGCCTGCTGCGCCTGCAAATACCGGGCTGCCGCCGAATATAGATATATAAAACCGTATAAGGAGCAGCCTATGGAAATTTATATCGTCCGACCGGGAGACAGTCTCCCTTCCCTTGCCCGCAGCTTTGGCCTGGAAGCGGAAAATATACGGCGCCTCAACCAACTCTCCGATCCCCGGCGGCTCAGCCCCGGTTTGAGTCTGGTGCTGGATACCGGCCAGGAAAATGCCCCGAAAAGTATGGAGCTGTGCGCCGCTCTCAGTCCCAGGGCGGAGGCTGCGCTGCTCAGGGAGCTGCTGCCGGGCCTTAGCTGGCTCTGCATACGCAGCTGTGCGATCACGTCCCAGGCCCAGCTGGGTCTGCCTGAGGCCGGGGCCTTGCTGCGCCTTGCGGCGGAGAACTCCGTCCTGCCTCTGCTCAGCCTGGGTAATCTGGCCCAGGGCGGCTTTTCAGCTCTGCTGGCCCATCAGCTTTTGGGAGATCCCCGCTGCGTCCAGGAGCTGACCGCCCGGCTGCCGGAGCAGCTGAAGGCCGGGGGCTACGGGGGCGTGGAGCTGAATTTTCAGTATCTCTTTGCCTTTGACCGGGACAATTACAGCAGCTTTGCCCTGAGCTTGTCACAGGCCCTCCACGCCGCCGGGCTCTATCTCTTTGTGTCCCTGGCCCCCAAGACCGAAGCTACGGCGGAGTCTCCCCTCTGCGCCGGGCAGGATTACCGGGCTCTGGGCAGCTGTGCCGACAGAGTCATACTCCTCTGCCAGGACTGGGGTGGCCGCTTCACCGCCCCACAGGCAATATCTCCGGCGGACAGGACGGCGGCAGTTATAAGCTACGCCGCTTCACTCATTCCGCCGGGAAAGACCTTGCTGAGCCTGTCCAGCTGCGGCTGCAGTTGGGATTTACCCTGGCGTCAGGGGGACGAGGGGCGTCCCCTGCCCTGCCGTCTTGCGGCGGATATGGCAGTGTCAACCGGGGCTGAGCTAAAGTATGACCGCTGCGCCCAGGCCCCCTTCTTCACCTGCGGCCTGGAAGGAAGGCGGCGCATAGTCTGGTACGAGGATTCCCGCTCCATTGCCTCCCGGATCTCCCTGGCAGGGGAGGCCGGGCTGGCGGGCTTGAGCCTCCGGTCCATGGATAGGCTTTACAGGCCGGGGCTCAGCCTGCTGCTCAGCCGCTGCGCCGGGGAAAAGCTGATCTGAAGCTCCCGACGCCGTCTGTTCCTAAGAGTCTTTTCCGGCTAGCGGCTCATTCGAGGCGATTTAGATGTCATCCCGGCTATATTCGTAGATGAAAGGGCGGCCGCTGTTGCGGCCGCCCTAAAGCTTCCATAAGCTCCTATGCCGGTTTTTTCAAAGTCCTTTTCCCGAGACCCGGCTGCTCCAGGCTTCTTCCTTGCTCTGATTGTGGCGGAGCAGTATCCTCTGGAAATTGATCATGTAGGCGCACAGGCAGAAGGCCACCAATATCCCGCAAAGCAGCACTCCGGCGTCTATCATGTGATTAGGCACCTGAGGCAAAGCCAGAGCGCATATCATCACCGTATAGATGCAAAGCGTACAGAGCTTTCCATACCATTTCGCCCCGTACACATGGCCCGTCACCCGCAGCACATACAGGCTCATGGCCCCAAGGCTCAGTTCTCTCAGCAGATGCAGTCCCAGCAGCAGCCACACGCTGGGGCTGCGGCTTAGAGCGCAGAGCATCATTGCCGCCTGAATGAGCTTGTCGGCTATGGGGTCCAGAGCCCGGCCCAGCTCCGTCTCCATGTTGCAGCGGCGTGCTATGGCGCCGTCCAGCACGTCTGAAGCCGCCGAAAGCAGCAGCACTCCCATGGCCCCCATTACGTTTCCCCGGCCATACATTACCACAAACAGCGGCACCAGAAATATGCGGCCAATGCTTATCAAGTTGGGAATACTCATTATACTCTTCCCTCCCGGCCTGGGGCTGGGGCGCTCCGGCAGCTCCCGCTCTCATGCAGGCCATAATTCATTCTATGCAGATATTGCCCGCTTTGTTCTCCCCTTATGCAGCTTGCTCTTGAATTTAGCGGTATTAATGGTATAATATTTAGGATACGACAAACTCAAAGAGGTATTTGGAGACGCTTATGGATCTTACCCCCATACTCAGCGGCGGCATTGCGGCTCTTATGCTCCTTGCAGCCATAGGGCTCATAATATACCGCAAGCACAATAGGATAAATCTGTTTTGGGGCCTTCTAGCCGTTCTCTTCAGCGGATGCGCCATGCTCATGGCCGTAGTGGGCAGCAGCCTCGGCACTATCTATGCCAAGCCCTCTGGGGATCCCCGCAGCAGCGTCACGGAGTTTTTTGACGCCCTGGTCACCGGAGACTATGAAACGGCCTACTCCCTTATGGACGACTATTCCGATCTGGGCCTGGCCTCCCAGCCGGAGAGCGAAGCGGGCAAGCTCATTTACGAGGCTTTAAAGCAGAGCTATCACTACGAACTCATAGGGGATTGTCAGGTGAATATGCTCCAGGCCAGCCAGCGCGTCTCGATGCGCTATCTGGACCTGTCGGCTGTCACCGCCGATCTGGACGAGCTCACCGCCAAGAAGCTGAAGATCCTTGTCCAGACCATGGAGCCCGACCAGGTATACGACTCTCAGGATAACTACCTCCCGGAGGTCACCCAGCTGGCGTATATCCAGGCTCTTGAACAGGCCCTTAAAGACGCCCGCAGCTGCTATACCACAGTGGAATTTGACCTCCCTCTGAAATATACCCAGGGCCGCTGGAAGGTCCTCACCGTCCCTGAGCTGCTGTCCGCTTTAAGCGGCGGCACCGGAGTCTGAAGGGAGGCGCCCCAATGTCAGAAAAATACGACCTTGACGAACTGCTGAGGGAATTTTCCTCCTATTGGGATGAGGCCCAGGCCAAGGAAGAGAAGGCAGCCCCTTCGGCTCCCGAGTATGTTGCAGCCCCTTCCCCGGAGGATTCCGGGCGGGATGCGGAGGACTATGCTCTGCCTGAAAACGAGTATCCTGAATACGAGCAGGACCACGGATATGAGGAATTCCGGGAGGACTTTTCCCGGGACTATGAGGAGGACGAGCCCGGTCCCGGGACAGAGGAGCCGGAGCTTCCTTTAAAACCCAAAAAGAATATTTTTACCGAGATACTTATGAGCGTTGCCGGGCTTATTTTCCTGGCTGTATCCGCAATAGCCATCATTTGGGTGGGGCTGAACGTCCACCCGGATGCAGGCGTAGCCACTACCGTCTCCGGCAGCGGTAAGCTGAACCTTATGAGCGGTCTGGACGCCTACATGAATAACGCCGCCAGCGATGCTCTCAGCGATCTGACCTACATACGCAAGATATACACCATCGACGAAAACGCCACAGTGGCTCCTGTGCCCGACCCCGACGGCTTCGGCACTACCGATGACCCGGCGGTGATCCAAAAGCTCATTGACGACGCCTGGGAACTTATTGCCGGTCAGGACATGATATGGAGCCCCGATGCGGACTTCGTACCCGGCGAGCCCATGCGCTACTACTATGACGAAACCATCCTGGTCATCCAGTGGAAGGAGTATATAGACGGGCGCTGCTGTACCATGGCTGAGGTAAAGCTGGCTCACGGCTCTCAGCTGCGTCGGAAAATCGCCGACGATACCTACGGCTCCTCCATACAGCTCTACGCCTCGGAGATGGCCAATGCAGCCAACTCCGTCATCGCAATCAACGGCGACTTTTATACCTTCCGGGATATGGGTATTACCGTGTACCAGCGCAAGCTCTACCGCAGCGATTTTGACTCTGTGGACACCTGCTTCTTCGACTCCAAGGGCGACATGATCTTCAGTAAAGTCGGCCAGTTCGATAATACCGCCGATGCAGAGCAGTTCATCCAGGATAACGATATTCTCTTCTCCGTGGCCTTCGGCCCGGTGCTGGTGGAAAATGGGGAGCTCATCTACTGCGCCAGCTATCCCATAGGGGAGATAGACACCCAGTACTCCCGCTCCTGTATAGCCCAGAAGGGCGAGCTCCATTATCTGCTCATGACCATCAACCACACTCCCGACGCAAGGCCCAGAGCCACCATCAATGAGCTGGGCAGCTATATCCACAGCAAGGGCGTGGATAAGGCCTACTGTCTGGACGGAGGCCAGACCTCGGAGATAGTCATGATGGGCGGCCCGGTGAACTATGTGGACTTCGGCAATGAGCGCCTGGTCAGCGACATCATCTATTTTGCCACCGCCATCCCCAGCAGCCAGGAGGTGAGCCAATGACTTCTTCCATAGCCATATACAGCGGGTCCATAGTCATCTACTGGAGTTCCCTTATTATAGCCCTGGGCCTGGCGGCAGCCCTGTGTCTGAGCCTGTCCCTGTACCGGGGAAGCGGCGGCCGGGCTGCGGCGGTGCTTTTGCTGCTGCCCTTGGCTCTGCTGTTTTCCGTGCCCCTGTGCCGTTTTATCCATTGGTACTGTCACGCCGAACAGTACAACGGCTTGTTTAATGCCCTTACCGATTATTCCACCGGCAGTTACTGCCTGCCCGGCGCCCTGTTGGGAACATGGCTTGCAGCCTTCCTGGTACGCAAGCTGAACTTTGCCCCCAGCACAGGGGCCCTTCTTGACGCTGCGGCTCCGGGCATGGCGCTGGCCGTAGCCTTTATCCGCCTCAGCGCCCTTTTCAACAGCTCCTGCCGCAGCAAGATCACCTTCACTTCCCCCCTGCTGCAGCATCTGCCTCTGGCCTCGGCGGTGACCAATTCCTCGGGGGGCGTGGACTATCGCTTCGCCACCTTCTTTGTCCAGTTCATCATCATGCTGCTGATGACGGTGGCCCTTATCCGCTTTTACGGCAAGCGGCGCACCGTGCCCATGCGCTCCGGCAGCAGAGACGGCAACGTGGCAAGGATGTTCCTGCTGTGGTACAGCGCCGTGGAGCTGGTGATGGACAGCACCCGCTATGATGCCAGCTATATGCGCTTTAATAACTTTGTCAGCATCGTACAGGTTCTGGGAGCTCTGTGCATCCTGGGCGTGCTTATTTACTACAGCGTCCATGCGGTGCGCAGCCGTGGGACTAAATTTTATAACTTTGCCATATGGTTCGGCTTCCTCCTCTCCGTGGGAGCGGCAGGCATGTCCGAATATATGGTTCAGCGCTACGGCAACTGGTACCTCGCCTGCTATGCCGTGATGAGCCTCTGCGTCTATTTGATGACGCTGCTTGTCAAGCTGATGTATCTGCGCTGCTGCGACAGGAAAGCAGCGGCCATGAAATAAAAAGGAGAAAAAAATGAATTCCAAGAAAACCAAAATAATTGCAGGTATAGTTCTGGCCCTGCTTGTAATAGCCGCTGTTCTGGCCCTGATCTTTCTCTCCCCCACCGGCTCTGCCGGCAGCAAGGATATAACCTTCCAGGTCACCCATACCGACGGCAGCGTCAAGGAATTTGAGATAAGCACCGACTCGGAAAACCTCCGGGGAGCTTTGGAGCAGGAGGGCCTTATCTCCGGCGAGGAGAGCAGCTACGGCCTATTTGTCACCGCCATTGACGGAGAGGAGGCGGACGACTCGTTGAACCAGTGGTGGTGCTTTACCCAGGACGGCGTAATGCTCAACACCGGCGTGGACGACACCATGATCTCCGATGGGGACCACTATGAGGCGGCCATCGACACCTACTGAGCTGCGCCTTCGGGAGCTGTGCCTGCTGTCGCTGATGGGTGCGCTGATGTTTGCCCTCCAGGTGGCTCTGGCCTCTGTCCCCAACGTGCATATGACCGCCGTGCTCATTATTTTAACGGCTATATTCTTCGGCTGGAAATGCCTTTTCAGCGTGGCGGTCTTCATTATGCTGGAGGCCCTGGTGTGGGGCTTCGGCCTGTGGTGGCTGTGCTACTGGCATCTCTGGCCGCGGCTGGCCATACCGGCAGAGCTGCTGC
>CALXGF010000164.1 GCA_944387735.1 uncultured Oscillospiraceae bacterium | reverse complement strand
ATCCGCGCTCTCAACCCCAATGTGATATATTCAAATCTCATGTGCTTCTCGGACAGCGTGTGGAAGGACCGTCCCGGCTGGGCGCCTCTGGCCGAGGACATCACCGGGTTGTCCGTGAGAAACGGCAGTCTTGAAAAGCCGGTGAATCTCAACGGCGTGCCTCTGGATTACTTCCCCGGCTTTATACTGGCCCTGGGCACTCTGCTCACCATTGCCAGGAAGCTGAAGGAGGGCGGCGGCTATAAAGTCACCACCTCTCTGACCCGGGGGGCCCAGTATCTCCATGAGTGCACCGACCTGTGCGAGAGCGGCGCAGTGAGTTCGGGAATGAGCACAATTTCTGAGAGCAGCAGCGAACCGATTTGGGACAGCGTAGTGCAGTACGTGGGCGGCTGCGCCACCGGCGGCAGCGCAGGCTTCCCCTCTCCCGCCACGGTGAATACTGCCTACCCCACCAATCTCAGGAACATGCAGTTTACCGACGGAAATACCGGCTGGAATCAGGGCGGAAAAAAGTGAGCCCGGTAAATCTTAAATATCTGTTGCATGACGAAGCCCGTCCCCGGTTTTTCCGGGAACGGGCTTCCAGTTTCATATAACGGTCTATCTTCACATGTCCTGAGATTTTTTGCCGCCCTTACCGCCTCCGGCCCTTCTCTTATACAAAAGGAAGAGCAGGGAGGAGAGGAGGCTAAGCCCCACTGTAAAGGCTGCGGAGATAATGAAGGCGGGGGAAGCGGGGTCGCTTATACTGTCGCCCATCACGGTGATGGCGGCTATCTTAGGCAGGGCCCCGGCGACGCTGGCCAGCATATAGGGCAGAAAGGGTATGCCGGTAAAGCCCAGATACATGCTGGTCACGTCCATGGGTATCATGCCAATGACCCGGAGCAAAAAGGAAAGAAATACGTTGTTCTCGGCGCTGCCGTATATTATTTTGGACAGACGGGGGTGCTCCGCCATGAGCCGGTCTATGGCCTCGTCTCCCGCTCGGCGGCCCCGACCGTAGGATATCCAGGCCCCCAGAGCATAGCCTGCGGCGTTTATGGCTATGGCCGCCGGGGCGGGAAAGAGATAACCCGCCGCAAGCTGCAGGGGCAGCATGGGCAGAAAGACGGAGACGCTCTTCAGGGCGTACATGACCAGCAGCATCACCGGGGCCAGCAGGGGCCCCGCAGGGATATAGCGGAGGATAAATTCCGGCTCTATGTCCCGGCCGGTGACAAAAAGCAGGATTATGAGCAAGCCGCCAATAATGCCCGGCAGGAAGCTAATAACAAGTTTGGTGCGAGGCTTCATCTCTGCCTCCCTCTCTCAGAATGGACCGCCCCTATCCTTCGGGCGGACTTTATACAGGTATACCCCAATAACGGGGTATTTGTATCAACATTCTGTAAACAGAGAGAGCTATTCGGGGTTCCCGCTCTCACTCCGCAAGGGAGACGGAGAGCAGCACCGGATTGTGGTCGGAATTTTCAAAGCCCAGGTCCAGAGTCTCCACCTCCAGCAGCTCCACATTGGGGGAGACAATAAAGCCGTCAATGACATAGTACTGGGTATTCTCGGTATCCTCCGGGTCGTAGGGCTGATTCAGCAAGCGGCAGCTGGGCGTCTCCAGGTCATAGGCGAAGCTCCAGCCCTCCTCCAGCATGTCCTCTTCCAGCGTTCCGGGCACCCAGTTTTCCGGGTGGGTGTTGGGCCAAGCCTCCAGGCCGCCGGGAAATATCTGGTTGAAGTCGCCCCCGGCAATGACGTAGTTGCCCTTTTCATATTCCCCTTCGATTATGCTTTTGAGCATATTGGTCTGGGCAATTTTACCCTCGCCGTCGTCATAGGCTTCCAGGTGGAGATTGACTATCACCAGCTCATTGTCGCTGCCCTCTATAGGGATGTAGGAGACCAGCAGGCAGCGTTTCAGATTGGCGGCGCTCACCGGCCAGCTGAAGGGGCAGGGCAGGGAGATGCGCCGGGAGTCGCTTATGTCCAGGGCGGGAGCGGTGGTGTAGATGCCGCTGTATACCCGGCCCAGAGGGGGCAGGGGGATAGGCACAAAGTCGCAGGCGTAGTTCAGGGCATGGACCCCGGAGCCCAGGGACAGCAGTTCTCTCTCATCTATACGGTAGGTGCGGCCGGAGTCTATATCCACTTCCTGGAGCAAGGCCAGATCGGCCTCCGTCTCCTCCAGACTCTCCCGGATACCCGTCAGATACTCCATAACCTTCTCCTCGTCGGCGGAGCGGGAGCTCTTGCCCCCGTCCATAAAGAAGTCGCTCTCGGCGCCAAGACCGGCGTAGCCGATGTTCCAGCTGACTATCTTCAGCTCCTGACCTATGGCGGCTTTTTCCACCGTGTCTGCGCTCTCCACCTCCAGATGTTCCACATCTGCCGGTTTGTATTCCGTAAGCGTCAGCCACAGTACCAGGGCGGCCAGGGCCAGCGCCAGTATCAGCAGCGCCAGACTCAGGACCTTTAAAATTTTCTTCAAGCTTCTACCTCCTCAAGCAAATATTTTCCAATAAAATATATCTAATATTACCATTTGTTCAGTGAAAGAGCAAGTATATTTGGGCAGATAATGGATGTTGCCAAAAGAGTGCGGGTGTAATATAATATTCGGGAATATTATCGAAATACCGGAGGTAAAGTCCCAATGAGCTATGAACATATAAAGCAGCAGGACCCGGAGATATACGCCTCCATGATGCGGGAACTGGAGAGGCAGAGGGATCACATCGAGCTTATCGCCTCTGAGAACTTCGTCTCCCCGGCGGTCATGGAGGCCATGGGCAGCCATCTTACCAATAAGTACGCCGAGGGCTATCCCGGCGCCAGATATTACGGAGGCTGCCAGTATGTGGACGAGGTGGAGACTCTGGCCATAGAGAGGGCCAAAAAGCTCTTCGGCGCCCAGCACGCCAATGTCCAGCCCCACTCCGGCTCCCAGGCGAATATGGCCGTGTACCTGGCCCTGCTCCAGCCCGGCGACACCATACTGGGCATGGATCTCAGCCACGGGGGACATCTCACCCACGGCTCAAAAGCTTCTATCTCCGGCAAATATTTTAATGCCTGCTTCTACGGCGTGGAAGAGGGCAGCGAAACCATAAACTATGAGCAGGTGCTGCGCCGGGCGGAGGAATGTAAGCCCAAGCTGATAATAGCCGGCGCCAGCGCCTATCCCCGCTTTATCGACTTCAAGAAAATGCGGGAGATAGCCGACGAAGTGGGGGCTTACCTCATGGTGGATATGGCCCATATCGCAGGCCTTGTTGCCGCAGGGGTCCATCCCAGCCCCGTGCCCTACGCCCATGTGGTTACCACCACTACCCATAAGACTCTGAGAGGCCCCAGAGGAGCCCTCATCCTCTGCGTGGAGGAACTGAAAAAGAAGATAAACAGCGCCGTATTCCCCGGCACCCAGGGCGGCCCCCTGATGCACACCATTGCCGCCAAGGCGGTGTGCTTAAAAGAGGCCCTGTCTCCGGAGTTTAAAGAGTACCAGCAGCAGGTGGTGAAAAACGCCGCCGCCCTAGCCGCCGAGCTCCAGGCTCAGGGACTGCGCCTGGTCTCCGGAGGTACAGACAACCACCTGATGCTCTGCGACGTGATGAGCAAGGGCAAGACCGGCATGGAGGTACAGGAGCTGCTGGACGAGGCCAATATTACGGCTAACAAGAACACTATACCTTTTGACACCCAGTCAGTGAAGCTCACCTCCGGCATGCGCTTCGGTTCCCCCGCCGTGACTACACGGGGCATGAAAGAGGGGGAGATGCACGCCATAGGCCGCATCATCGCAAAGCTGGTGGAAGAGGGCCAGGCCGCTGTGCCCCAGGCCAAAGAGCAGGTTCTGGAGCTGTGCCGCAGCTTCCCCCTGTACCCGGAGCTCTAATCCTTTCCCCAAAATACTGAATAGACTGAAGCTCCCCAGTCCCGGTGAACAGAGGACAGGGGAGCTTTTTTTAAAAACTATTTAGTTTACATAATTTAATATACATAACGCAAATCCAAGCCGGAACCTATACGGCTCTTCAGCGCTCTTTTATTTTCCGGCGTATTTTCTCTATGGAACGGCGGCCTTCCCGCAGGTGCTCTATAAGGGCCCGGTCAGAGCGGAAGGCAAACATGAAGTATACCCGCTTGGATGCCCGGTCCTGGGCGCTGCGTATCTCGGACTTCAGGTTTTCGTATCTGACTACCACGCCGTTTTCGTCGGCGTACTTCTTAAGCTTGGCCAGCAGCTGGCTGGAGTAGACCACATCTATGGTGAATACTCCGAAGAAGAAGCCGATTACAAAGGAGAAAGCCAGGTTGTTGGCAAGCCAATCCAGCGCCGAGAGAATATAGGGGTGGACCAGGAAATAGTATATGGCCCCCAGTATGGCCCAAAATGTGGAGAAGAGGGGACAGATGAGCCCCTGAATATTGCCCCACATCTTGCTGTAATCCCAGAGGCGCAGCTTCATCAGCTTCAGGCAGAGGATACCGGCTATGTATTCGATGGCGGTCATGCTCACTGCCATGCACAAAAACATTATCAGCCTGCCCAGGGCGGTGGAGTCCATGCCCTCCTGCTGTCCCCAATGGGCCAGCAGATAGAGGATACACAGTCCGAAGCCGTAGAGGGGCACGTAGGGTCCCACGCAAAAGCCGGGGTTTATCCACTTGCGCTCAGGGTTGGCTGAGGAGAAAAAACGGCGGAACACCAGTTCCAGACACCAGCCCAGTACAGAGCCGATAAAAAAGAGATAGGCCAGGGTGAGAAACATATCCATAGATTCAAATACCAGCTTTCCTTGCGTACTGATTTATTGGTAGATGCGGCGAACTTTTAGAGAATGAAAAACTATACATAATTTTATCACAGACTTTGTATATAATCAATAAAAATAGATTTTTCTCTGTCTCAATCTTGACAATTATAAACTTAAACGTATAATAGAACTTGTTCTAAAAAATATTCTAAAATGGAGGGAAAAGAAAATGAGCCAATGGGAAGGACTGGCAATAGTCCTGGCGATTGTCGCCTTGGGAGACATTGTTTCCAAGATAACAAAGGGAAAGTTCCCCTCGGCGCTGGTGATCTCCCTATGCTTTATCGTGGGGTACTGGACATTTCTGCCCACGGATCTGATAAGCACCAGCGGAGTCTCTGCGGCGGTGTACAACATCTGCGCATATTTCTGCATAGCCAACATGGCCACCAGTATTCCGGTAGGCGAGATGAAGCGGCAGTGGAAGACCATCATCATCGCCTTCATGTCCGTGCTGGGCATATGCGTTTTGGGCCTGACGATAGGTATCCTTATCTTCGGCAAGCTGCTGGTGTATTCCACCATATCCGGCTTTGCCGGCGGTTCCGGCGCTCTGATGGTCATCCAGGAGGTGGCGGCAAATATCGGCGGGGAGAACCAGATCGTAGTCATGGCTCTTATTGCAGGCTCCGTGCAGATATTGGTGGGCTATCCCCTCACCGGCATCGTGCTGCGCCGTGAGGCCCGCCGTCTGGAGGGGCTGTATGACGAGGGCAAGCTGGAGATGCTGGAGGCTGTGGAAGAGAAGCAGCGGGGCTTCAAGCCCTTTGTCTGGTTCCAGCAGTTCAATTCTTCCGCCGTGCTCCTCTTCAAGCTGGGCATAGTTGCGCTGCTGTCCTACTATCTCAACGTACTCACCGGCGGTGCGGTGTCCGGCCTGATATTTGCGCTGGTACTGGGCTTCCTGGGCTCTCTCTGCGGCTTCCTGGAGCCCAATGTGCTGGCTAAGGCCAAGGCCGACGGCTTCTGCTTCACCTTTATGCTGGCCTATCTGTTCTCCTTGATGAGTGCTGTCACTCCTTCTGTTTTTGTGGTATACTTCTTACAGATACTGGGTATCTGCATCATAGTCACCATAGGCATGGGCGGCACCTCCTGGCTTTGCAGCAAGGTATTCAAGGGAGAGTTCACCTTTGACATGTGCATGGGTATCAGCCTCAACTGCTATCAGGGCTTCCCCGTGAACGTGGCTCTGACCCGTGAGGCCGTTGAGACCGCAGTTTCCGACGAGAAGAAGCGGGCGGTGATAAGCAGCCACATGATGCCCAAGATGCTTGTGGGCGGCTTTACCAGCGTTACCTTCGTATCTGTCGCTCTGGCGAACATCATTTCCCCCTTCCTGGCTGCGCTCTTTGCCTGAGGAAGTCAGGCGCACACGGGACAGGGGACCGGCGGCAAAAAGTATATGAAAGGATGAGATTATGCAGAACATGCTTGAGCAGGCCAAGGCCATTGAAGAATTTATCATAAATTTTCGCCATGACCTCCACATGCATCCGGAACTTGGATTCCAGGAGTTTCGCACCACGGAAAAGATTGAGGAAGAATTGAAAAAGCTGGGGTTGGACTATGTGCGCTTCCAGCCCACGGGACTCATGGTGGAGATTGAAGGCAGCCCCACGGGGAAGTGCGTGGCGCTGCGGGCGGATATGGACGCCCTGCCCATACAGGAGACCACCGGGCTTGAGTACCAGTCCTGCACCCCGGAGGTGATGCACGCCTGCGGCCATGACGCTCACACTGCCATGCTTATGGGAGCGGTGAAGCTGCTGTGGGCAAATAAAGAGCAGCTGAAGGGCAAGGTGCGCTGCATCTTCCAGCCCGCCGAAGAGGGCGGCGGCGGGGCCGAACAGATAATCGGCCAGGGGGCCGCCAAGGGCGTGGACATGTTCTTCGGCCAGCATGTGACTCCTCTGGAGCCCGCAGGCACCGTAAACTACTGCCCCGGCGGGGCCATGGCCGCCGCCGCAAAATTCACCATTGAAGTCAGCGGCAAGAGCGCCCACGGCGCCACTCCGGAGGCCGGCATAGACGCTACCCTTGCGGGATGCCAGATAGTCAACAACCTGCAAAGCATAGTGAGCCGGCGCGTCAGTCCCTTTGACACCTGCGTGCTCAGCGTCTGCACCTTTAATTCCGGCAAGGCTTTCAACGTCATATCCGACAAGGCGGTGATTACCGGTACCTGCCGATTTCTCAGCAAGGCCCTTGGACCCAAGCTGAAGGAAGAGATGGAGCGGGTGTGCAAGGGCGTGGCCCAAGCTTACGAAGCCGAGGTCAAGGTGGACTTTGAGGTCTTCAGCGATGTGGTCTGCAACGACGATAAGGTGATAGCCCTGGTACATAAAGCGGCGGAGAAATTCATGGACGCCAAAATGGTAAAGCAGATGCCGCCAATGAACGCCGGAGACGATTTTGGCGCCTATTCCAACTATGCCCCGGCCGCCTATACCTTCCTGGGCACCGAGGGCAACGGTCCCGGACATAACGAGAAATTCCGCATAGGAGACGAGTCCCTGTGCGTGGGCGCAGCCCTGAACGCACAGATGGCCGTGGAGATGCTGGATTATCTCTGCGGGGAAGACAAGTGAAGTCCTATAGCGATAAATCAAAGAAATCAGGGGCGGGCTATTCCCGCCCCTGAATCTATATCTATCTGCGCCTTTTTCCCTTCAGCTCCGCCCCTTTGCTTTTATGGAATCCAGAATGAATTCGGTGTAGGAAAGCTGGGCGGACAGCGGGTCATAATGCCCGTTGTTGACGGTCCAGAAATACAGCTGGCTTCTGTGCATGAAAATTATCATGTCGGAGTAATACCAGGCGGGATGCTCCAAAGAGAAAATTCCCTTTTCCGCCCCATCCTCCAGGGCGGAGATAATTATGTCCGCAGTGGCGGAAAAAAGCACCTGCCCGTCATAGCTGCTTTTTACTATGGTGGGGGTGTGGTCCATCTCGTATACCGCAGCCATTTTCAGAAAGTGGAGGCCCTTTTCTATGGACAGGCTCATCAGCCGCTCCGCCGCAGCCATTATCCGCTCCCTGGGCTCCCGGGGATATTCATAGTCCCGCATCTCGTCGTTGAGATATTGATACACAGCGGAGGTGACGGCCTCCTTGCTCTCAAAGAAATTATAGAAGGAGCCTACGGAAACGCCGGCCTCCCGACACACGTCCTTAACGGTCACCTTGCCCTCGTACTCTTTACAGAGCCGGTAAAAGACCTCGTATATGTTTTTTTTCATATCCAGACTTTTTTTCTGGCGGGGAGTTAGTTCTTTCATGCAAGCAGCGACCTTTCAATGTTCAGTGAATAGAGTATGCAGCATATTATACATTATTTCCCCATAAAAGACAACAGTTTATATTGAAACTGTGGAGAGCCGAGGGGACAGGCCGGACTTGCCGCAATAAAAATCAGACAGGGCGCATCAGGCATCCTGTCTGATTTCTCTGCAAAACTGCAAAGCGAATTGTAAACGGGCCCGCCACTTACAGCTCGGCGATTACCTCGCACTCCAGCAGCACGTCCTTGGGAAGCCTGCCCACCTCCACGCAGGAGCGGGCGGGGAAAGGCTCGGTAAAGTACTGGGCATATATTGCGTTGACGGCGGCAAAATCGTCCATATGCCTTATAAACACGGTACTCTTTACCACCTTTGAAATATCGGAACCTGCGGCTTTAAGCAGCTGGGAAATGTTCTTAAACACCTGGTTTGCCTGGCCGTCCAGACCTTGGGCCAGCTCTCCTGTCTCCGGGATGACGGGAATCTGCCCGGAGCAGAAGACGAAATTGCCGCTTATCTGGGCCTGAGAATAGGGGCCGATGGCGGAGGGAGCCTTTTCGGTGGATACGGTTTTCATGGTATTTTTCTCCTTTTGATCAGTTTATACAGCGCATATCGCTTTATTGTCACATTTCGTCGCTCTCTACCTGATAGCCGTGGTTTTTCAGCTCGCTCATCACCTGACTGCCGTGGGCCTTTCCGCCAACCTCGCAGGCGATGCGCACGTAGGTCTCGTTGGGATTAAGGCCCAGCATCAGCTTGTCGTGCTGTACGGTAAGCACATTGGCTCCGGCTTGAGCAAGCACGTTCAGAAGCTGCACCAGACTGCCGGGGCGGTCGATAAGCTTGGCAATAAATTTGAGACGCCGGTTCCTGGCCACCAGACCCTGCTCGATGATGTTTTGGATAAAGCTCACGTCAATGTTTCCTCCGGAGAGGAGGCACACCACGTTTTTACCGGCTACGTCTATCTTGCCGCCCAGGGCGGCTGCCAGAGAAGTGGCCCCGGCGGGTTCCACTATCTGCTTACAGCGCTCCATCAGCAGCAGGATTGCGCTGGATATCTCCCGGTCTGACACGGTGACGACGCCGTCGGCATACTGGTTAATAATATCCACGGTGATATCCCCTGGGACTTTAACCGCAATGCCGTCGGCAATGGTGGAGGCTGTCTCAGTGGTGACAAGGCGTTTTTCTCTGAAGCTTCTGGCTATGGCGTTGGCGCCCTCGGCCTGGACTCCGTAGACCTTTACCCTGGGGTTGAGCTGCTTGACGGCGGCTGCCACTCCGGCCAGAAGCCCGCCGCCCCCGGCGGGGACCAGGATAATGTCCACCGTAGGCAGATCGCCAAGCATCTCTATGCCCAGCGTGCCCTGGCCGGCGATAACGTCTACGTCGTTATAGGGGTGGAGAAAGGTGGCGCCTTCGCTGTCGCAGATCTCCCTGGCCTTTGTGTATGCGTCGTCATAGCAGGCGCCGGAGAGTACGACCTTTGCCCCGTAGCCCTCGGTTGCCTGGACCTTGGCTATGGGGGCGGACTCGGGCATGACTATGGTGGCGGGAATGCCGAACTTCTTGGCGGCATAGGCCACGCCCTGGGCGTGGTTGCCGGCGGAGGAGGCCACCACCGACTGCAGCTGCCCCTGCTCCACCAGAGAGGCTATCTTGTTGCTTGCGCCCCTGATTTTAAATGAGCCGGTTTTCTGCCGGTTTTCGCACTTGAGATAGATGCTGCCGCCGGTCATGCTGGAGAAGGTGGAGGATAGATCCAGCTCGGTGTGGTGAAGGATGGGCTTTAGCCGCTGGGCGGCATTCTTGATATCCCGAAGCTCTATGTTCATATATGCTGCTCCTTTCAGACCCCGGAATGGGGAGGATGAAAGCTTTTACTATTAATGGAATTTTACTCCAGCGGAGGAGATAATACAATAGCAAAAGGGGAAAAAGCTTTATACCGGGCAGAGATTATATTAGGTAGGGCGTCATGAGATGGGCATATCCAGCTTGCGGAGCATGGCCAAGAGACTGTCCTCTTCCTTCTCCTGATTTTCCGTGGCCTCCAGACGGCGGTGGATATCCATCATCTCCTCGTCTATGCGGGCTATGTCGTCGGCGCAGGACTTGAGCTTTGCCACTATGTTCTCCTGGTCGGGGATCTCCTTTTTGTATTTTATCTGGTGCTCAAGGCTGGCCCAGAAATCCATGGCGATAGTGCGGATCTGGACCTCCACCTTCATGTCCATTTTCTGCTGGGAGAAGAACACCGGCACGCTGACTATAAGGTGCAGGCTGCGATAGCCGTTGGGTTTGGGGTTTGCGATATAGTCCTTTTTTTCCACCAGGGTGATATCGTCCTGCCCCACAATGGCCTCGGCGAGAGTGTATATATCGTCCACATAGGAGCATACGATACGTATCCCGGCTATGTCCTGGATGTACTCCTCCAGATTTTCCAGAGAGAATGGGATGCCCTTGCGGTGCAGCTTTTCAATGATGCTGGAGCTGCTTTTCAGCCTGGTGTGCATGGAGCTGATGGGATTGCGTTTATAGAGGATGCTGAACTCGGTGTTGAGTACTTCAAACTTAGTCTGCACCTCTTTAATGGCGCAGGCGTACATCATTCGCAGTTCCTTGTATTCCACGGCGGTCTCCAGCATGCGCCGGGCCAGCTCGTCGCCGCCGCGGTGCGCAGCCGGAGCCAGGGGAAGAAGATCTGTAACTTCTGCCTGTAGATTCATTTGCTTGAATGTCCTTTCAACTCTGTGTTGTTTTCAGTATTATTATAGTTAAATTATATCATATATCTGGAAAAAATCATTAAAGAATAATAAATTATAACAAATTAACCGGCGGTATAAAAATTAGCAACATTTTAATGAGAGGGAGTGCTATAATAAGCGGGAATTTATATATCAGGGAGTGATAGATACTTGATACCTGCGCTCGTCGTTTTCGCTTTGACCTATATCCTAATGCTTGCCTTCCAGGCATGGAGGCCGTGGATAGCCCTCAGTTCTGCCGTGATATTCATTGTGATGGGATATCTGGGGCTGTTCTCCATGGATGTCCTATCTGCTCTGTCGG
>CALXGF010000163.1 GCA_944387735.1 uncultured Oscillospiraceae bacterium | reverse complement strand
CTGGGAGTTTTTGCCCGTCTCCGGCATGGGGAGCTTGGCCAGCCCGGCCTCCACCTTGCAGCCCTCCAAAGTGATGAGGCTGTCAGGGTTGAGGAAGTCCAGAAAGTTCTTATCCTGGGCGTCGGGGTCTGGATCGGTGAAGAGATAGTCGTAGAGGCGCACCTGGGCGTCGGCGGCGGTGGCGGCGTCCACCCAGTGGAGGGTAGCGCCCTTTACCTTACGGCCGTCGGCGGGGTCGCCTCCCCGGCTCTCCGGGTCGTACTGGCAGAGTATCTCGGTGACATTGCCCTTCTCGTCCTTGACGCAGCCGGTGCAGGTGACCAGGTAGGCGCCCTTCAGACGCACCTCGTTGCCGGGGTAGAGACGCTTATACTTGGGAGCGGGAACCTCCATAAAGTCCTCGGCCTCCACCCATAGGTTGCGGGAGAAGCTGATCTCCCTGGTTCCGTCCTCAGGACGGAGGGGATTATTCTCCACGGTGAGCATCTCGCTCTTACCCTCCGGGTAGTTGGTGACTGTGAGCTTCACCGGGTGCAGCACGGCCATGACCCGGGGGGCGTTGGCGTTCAGGTCGTCTCTCAGGCAGCTCTCCAGCAGGGCCCAGTCCACGGTGGAGTCCACCTTGGAAACGCCTATACGCTCGCAGAAGTCCCGGATAGAGGCGCTGGTGTAGCCCCGGCGGCGCAAGCCGCAGAGGGTGGGCATACGTGGATCGTCCCAACCGTCCACCCGGCCCTCCTCCACCAGCCGTCTCAGTTTGCGCTTGGACATGACGGTGTAGTTTATGCCCAGACGGGCAAATTCTATCTGCCGGGGCTTGATGCCTGGAATGGATACGTTGGAGACTACCCAATCGTAAAGGGGCCGGTGGGCCTCATACTCAAGAGAGCAAAGGGAGTGGGTAATACCTTCCAGGGCGTCCTGAATGGGGTGGGCAAAGTCGTACATGGGGAAGATGCACCACTTGGTGCCCTGGCGGTGGTGCTCAATGTAGCGGATGCGGTAGAGCACAGGGTCGCGCATGTTGAAGTTGCCGCTGGCCAGATCTATCTTTGCCCGGAGAGTATACTTGCCCTCGGGAAATTCGCCGTTTCTCATGCGCCGGAAGAGGTCCAGACTCTCTTCGATGGGCCTGTCTCTCCATGGACTGACGGCGGGCCTGGTGGTGTCGCCCCGGTATTCCTTGAACTGCTCGGGTGTAAGCTCGCACACGTAGGCCAGGCCCTTCTTTATAAGCTCTATGGCGTACTCATAGGTCTTTTCAAAATAGTCGGAGCCGTAGTAAAACCTGTCGCCCCAGTCGAAGCCAAGCCAGTGTATATCCTCCTGGATAGCGTCCACATATTCTGTGTCCTCCTTGGCGGGGTTGGTGTCGTCCATACGCAGGTTGCATACTCCGCCGAAACGCTCGGCGGTGCCGAAGTCTATAGTCAGCGCCTTGCAGTGGCCTATATGGAGATAGCCGTTGGGTTCCGGGGGAAAGCGGGTGTGTACCTGCATGCCATAGCAGCGGTGGCCCTGGGAGAGATCCTCCTGCACAAAGGCGTCAATAAAGTTTCTGGCAGTTTCGTCCATCTTTTCCATCTCCTATATCTACTAATGAATCATTCCACATTATAAACGATGGCTCTGGTAATTACAACAAAAATGTGCTAAAATAAATATCCAGACAGAAAGGCGGAGCCTTCCTGCGCCATAAGAGTCTGCGCTGCGGCGAAAAATTTTGCGAGGCTTTAGACAGCCTTAAAATAATCGGGCAGAAAAATTATATAAATAAATGCGGCAGAAAGGAAATTTACCATGGCGGACAGCTTTGATATTATGATAATCGGCGGGGGTATCGCCGGGGTCTCGGCGGCGGTCACCTGCCTGAACCGGGGAAAAACCGTGGGCGTCGTGACAAATCCCGTGGAGACCAGCAGCCTGTATAAGGCGGAGAATGTGACCAATTATCCTGGGATAGCCTCCATGAGCGGAGGGGACATGGCAAAGCAGCTCTTTAATCAGCTGGAAAACAGCGGGGCTGAAATAATAAGGGGCCGGGCTCTCTCCGTCATGCCCTTCGGCAGCAGCTTCGGAGTGGCGGTGGGCAACGACTATTACCAGGCCAAAGCCGTGATAATAGCCGCCGGAATAACCAGAGAAAAGCTCTACCCCGGTGAGGCGGAGTTTCTGGGCCGGGGCGTCAGCTACTGCGCCACCTGCGACGGCATGCTCTATAAGGGCAAACGGGTGGCCCTTATAGGCAGCGGGGAGGAGGCGGAGCATGACGCAGACTTTCTCAGGGGCATCTGCTCGGAGCTGCTCCGCTTTGCCGATGGCGGCAAGTATGAGATAAAAGGCGACATGAAGGCGGATACCCTGGTGTACAAGGGAGAGGAATACAAGGTGGATGCGGTGTTTATAATAAAAGATACCGTGTCCGTAACTCAACTGGTACCGGGACTTAAATATGAAAAGGGCGGAATAATTACCGGAAAGGGCATGGAGACGGACGTCCCAGGCATCTTTGCCGCCGGGGATTGCACCGGAAAACCCTATCAGCTGGCCAAGGCTGCCGGAGAGGGGAATATCGCCGCCCTCTCCGCCTGCGAATATGTGGATAAGAATAGAGCCAACTGAGTTTCTGCCCTATTGACAAAATCCGCCGTTTGCAGTAAAATCCATTCAAATTGCTGTGACAGGCAGGAGTACGCAGTTTTGCGGATCTCAGAGAGGGAGCGGTTGGTGTGAGCTCCCGTGAGGCGCTGCGGAAGGTCGGCCTTGAGCACCGTGGATGAAGGCTTCAATGCTGCGTAGTCCCGGCGGGGGACTCCCGTTACAGGGTCCATGAGCGCCGCTATATGCGGAATTCAGGTGGTACCGCGGTAAATTATCGCCCTGAAGCTATGGCTTCAGGGCGTTTTCATTTTTTCAGGAGGATGTTTTTATGCGAGAGCTTCCAAAGACCTATGACCCCAAATCGGTGGAAAAGAATATCTACGACATGTGGATGAAGGGCGGCTACTTCAAGGGTGTGGTGGATAAGGA
>CALXGF010000162.1 GCA_944387735.1 uncultured Oscillospiraceae bacterium | reverse complement strand
TCTGTGCATGACCGTTATCGCCAAGATCAAGCTCATCGCCGCTGCAGGCGCTGCTTGGGGCGACTGGTTCCAGATGATCTGGTCCATCGGCCTTGTTGTCCTGGCCATCATCCTGGTCATCCAGGGCATTCAGATCCTCTCCTCCAAGAAGGAGCAGAAGGCTGCCTGAGCTTTGCCTTGGGCTGGATAAGCAATACTTACATGAAAAGGGACCGTCCTACGGGGCGGTCCTTTTTCATTTACGGTAACCATGAATCCCGGATTGGAAGATGACTGGCGGTCGAAATTGAGCTGGGGATACGATAAAATACAGGAAAACCAAGCATAAACAACCAGGAGGAGACAGCATGTATTTTGACACCCATGCCCACTATGACGACGGGGCCTTCGATGCCGACAGGGAGGAGCTGCTGAAGAGCCTGGGAGAAAACGGCGTAGAGCTGATAATTGATCCGGGCTGCGATGTGGACAGCAGCCGTAAGGCCCTGGAGCTGGCGGAGAAATTCCCCTTCCTCTATGCCGCCGTGGGCCTGCACCCGGAGGAACTGGAAAAGCACGGCGGCGACGCACTGGACAAGGTGCGTGAGCTGGCCGGGCACCCAAAGTGCGTGGCCATAGGAGAGATAGGTCTGGATTACTACTGGGACGCAAGCCGGAGAGAGGAACAGAAGGCACTCTTCCGCCGCCAGATAGAGCTGGCCATGGAGCTGGATAAGCCGGTAATAGTCCACGACCGGGAGGCCCACGGGGACTGCCTGGAGATAGTCAGGGACTACCCCGGACTGAGAGGAGTTTTCCACTGCTACTCCGGCAGCGCCGAGATGGCAAAGGAGCTTTTGAAGCTGGGCTGGTACCTGGGCTTTGACGGGCCCATAACCTATAAAAATGCCAGAAAGGCCCTGGAGGCGCTGGAGCTGTGCCCTCTTGAAAGAATACTTATCGAGACGGACAGCCCCTACCTTTCCCCTGTGCCCATGAGGGGCAAGCGCAACGACTCCTCAAATCTTCGCTACGTTGCGGATAAGATAGCCCAGATAAAGGGCCTGAGCCCGGAGGAGGCCGCCGCCCTCGCCCTGGCCAACGGCTGCCGACTGTTTGGGATAGAGAGGGCATGAGCATGCACAGCCTGGATGAGATAAGAAGAGAGTACGACAGACTGGACAAGCTCTGCGGCCTGGACACCTCCGAGCTGGAGATAGAGATATCCAACAGACCGGGCCGCCGCCTGGGCAGCTTTCGCTATCCTCTGAAGGAGGGAGCCGCCCCTCTGCGTATAATCATCAGCGCCGCTCTGCTGGAGCAGGAGGAGCAGTTCTGGGACACCATACGCCACGAGTACGCCCACGCGGCGGCGTACCTGCGCCATCCGGGGGAGAGGCACGGCCATGACAGGGTATGGAAGGAGCTGTGCCGTCAGCTGGGCTGCTCCCCGGAGAGGCTGGCCCCACAGAGCCAGGCTCAACGTCAGCGCACTGAGGAGAGAGCGAAATACCGGGTACACTGCAGGGGCTGCGGCAGGGACAGCTACTACTTCCGGGAGGGAAAAGTGATAAAAGCCCTGCGCCGGGGAGGCCGGGGAAAGGTACGCTGCGCCTTTTGCGGCGGGGAGAGCTTTGATCTGTACGTGAGAAAATAGCCGGAGAACTGCCGGGAATATGCAGAAATAGTTGAATATTCATTTATGTTCTGAATATTCACAGCATAAATGAATATTAATCGCATAAAGAAGAAAAAATACGAATTTTTTTTCAAAAAGCTATTGACAAGGCTGAGGGCCTGTGCTATTATCACACTCGTCGAAGGACAGAGGGTCCTTTGGACATATAAGCAAATCAAAAAATAGTGAGGAAAGAACGATGAAAAACATGAAGAAACTGCTCTGCATGCTGCTGGCCCTGTCCATGGTGCTGGCTCTGTGCGCCTGCGGCTCCAGCACTGAGGAAGCCGCCACTACCACCGAGGCTCCTGCCGAGGAAGCCGCTGCTACCGAGGCCCCCGCTGAGGAGGCCACCGAAGAGGTAGACTATTCCGCAATGTCCCTGGATGAGCTGAAGGCTGTGCTCACCACCGTCACCGAAGGCAAGCTCACCGTAGCTACCAGCCCTGACTTTGCCCCCTATGAGTTCTCCGCCATAGGCGGGGACGGAACCCCCCAGCTGGCCGGCTTTGATATAGCCCTTGCAGGCTACATTGCCGATTATCTGGGCCTGGAGCTGGAAGTCATCCCCGTGGACTTTGACGGTGTGCTCAACGAGCTGGCTGCCGGCAACGTGGACCTGGGCATGGCCGGCCTCTCTCCCGACCCCACTCGTATGGATGCCATGGACTTCTCCGATATCTACTATCAGGGCGGCCAGTCCTTCGTGACTGTTCAGGACAAGGTTGACCTGTTCCCCGATCTGGAGTCCGCCAACAAGCCTGAGTACTCCATCGGCGCTCAGAACGGCTCCATTCAGATGGATCTGGCAAATGAGTACACTCCCGATGCCGACATCATTTCCCTGGTAAAGGTCACCGACATCATTGCCGAGCTCATGGGCGACAAGCTGGACGGTGCTTTCATTGAGACTGCTGTTGCTGAGAACTATGCCGTCAGCTACCCAGAGCTGGCAGTTATCCTGGATGTCCCCTACGATGTGGAAGGCTCCTCCGTTGGTGTTGTTAAGGGCAACGCTCCTCTGCTGGCCGGTGTGAACCTGGCTATCGCTGCTGCCATTGAGGACGGCAGCATGGACACCTTCGTGGCAGAAGCCAACGAGCTGTCCACCGGTGAGATCATCGAGGGTCTGCTGGATGACCAGGCTGCATAAAGTCAGCTCTACCGAAACATAAAAAACAATAATTGACGCAAAGGCCTCCGCTGTAAAACGGAGGCGCTTTGCGCTGTAAAGGAGTCCTGCATATGTTGACAATAAGCGGTTTCCAGAAAGCTCTGGAATACTGGCAGCTATTTCTACAGGGCGTGGTCTGTACGGTATCCCTGTCTGCTTTGACAGTGGTGCTTGGCTTTATCCTTGCCCTAGTGCTGGCCACCTGCCGTATGGGCCGTTCAAAAATACTCAAGGCTATATCAACGGCTTACGTGGAACTGTTCCGTGCCACGCCAATGGTGGTGCAGGTGTTTATAATATTCTATGTGGTCTTTGACGGAGTGAAGGTGCTGCCGGGCTTCAAGCTCTTCGGCTTTATCCGCTTTGACCGTTTCTTCCCAGCCGTGGTGGCCCTGGCTCTCAACTCCGGCGCCTACCTGTCGGAGATCATCCGCTCCGGCATCCAGTCTATCGACGGCGGCCAGACCGAGGCGGCCCGTTCCCTGGGCCTGTCCTCCTGGAAAACCATGCGCTTCATCGTGCTTCCTCAGGCTATAAAAAATATACTCCCCGCCATTGCCAACGAGTTTGTTACAATAATAAAGGAATCCGCTATCTGCTACACCATCGGCGTACAGGACATCATGTCCGCGGTGAATGCGGTAAAGGGCGCTACATACAGGATGGGCGAGGCGCTGATAATTGCCACCGTGCTGTATTTCTGCCTTACCTTCCCAACCAGCAAAATAATAGCACATTTTGAAAGGAAGATGAGTCGTGGCGATAAGCGATAAACTTATACAGGTCAAGGACCTGAAAAAATACTACAACAAGGGCGTAATAAAGGCTCTTGACGGGGTCAGCGTGGATATAAACCGGGGAGACGTGATGGTGGTCATCGGCCCCTCCGGCTCCGGCAAGTCCACCTTGCTGCGCTCCCTGAATCTGCTGGAGCAGCCAACCTCCGGCAGCATCATCTTTGAGGGCGTGGATATCACCAGGAAGAAAGGCCCCGACGGCAAGAAGCTGGATATAGACAAGCACCGGCAGAAGATGGGCATGGTGTTCCAGCACTTCAATCTCTTCCCCCATATGACCATCCTCCAGAACATGTGCATCGCTCCCGTCCAGGTGAAGGGCGTGAGCCAGGAGGATGCGGAGAAAAAGGCCATGGAGCTTCTGGCCCGTGTGGGCCTGGCAGACCGGGCCGACGCCTATCCCATCCAGCTCTCCGGCGGCCAGAAGCAGCGTGTGGCCATAGTCCGGGCCCTGGCCATGGAGCCGGACGTGATGCTCTTTGACGAGCCCACCTCCGCCC